>WVXK01000042.1:0-8012 GCA_011773515.1 Deltaproteobacteria bacterium | reverse complement strand
TCTTGGATGGGCAAGCTAAAGGGCGTCATCATCTTTTTCGAGGTTGTGCTGATCGGGCTGGTACTCCTGTATATCGGGTATGGCAGGAAAGGTAAGAAGGGGCGGAAAAAAAAGGGCTCCTCTCCCGATATTGCAAACGATTACCGGGAGTCCGGTCCCGATAAAGGGAGTGAACACCCCGGATGACACCGGCTGGGGTAACGGCCGCCGCGACACCTCACGGGCAAAGCATCCTCTTTCCCCTTTGAACTTCACGGTTTATTTTTATATGATTGAGTCATCACGACGCAGCTGTCTGCAGGGAAAGATGACCGCCAAAAGACAGAGGACAAAATTATTCGCCATCATGACCATGCTGGCAGCGATCCTTTTCTGCACGATTATGCTTGCGCCGGCAAACGCTCCTGCAAAAGAAGAAAAGGCGGCCCAAACGCACAGGGAAAGAACGCAGTATCACCTCATAAAAGTGGTGCAACGAAAACTCATCGAGCTGGGGTACGACCCGGGTCCCGTAAACGGCATCAACGGGCCACAAACGAAGAAGGCAATCATGGAGTTTCAACGTGACCGGGGAATTGCAGTCGATGGAATTCCCGGTCCCCAGACGTTAAAAAGCCTGGGGCTTTAGCAAAAGGGTTCACTTTCCCGACAAATCCTCCCCGGCCGGAGCACAGTGCCCCATCAAACAGTCTTCTGTTGTACCACGAAGAGGCCAATTACCGAAGGCGGGCTCGATTGTTTTCCATCATCCTATTAATGGTCTTAATGGTCGGCGCAGTTGCCATGCTGATAATCGGCTCCCTGGAGAAGATCCGCTCGATGAAGCTTGCCCCCCACCTGTTTCCCGAGCTTGGCGGCGATGACTTTCGTGAACTGAAGAGGCTTCTCTCCCATTTCGGGAATAGAATGTGCGTAGCTGCGATCTTCCTTGCTTTCATCCCCATCACGCGGGACAGAACCATCGTTGCCATGCTTGCGGCTGGCTGTTGTGGGCTGCTGGTAACCGCTGTCATCTCGCAGGGAAGGGCAAACAAGATCTTGAAGGCGCATCGCATGAGCTATAAGACGATGGTGAAGAGGCTGCAAAAGAAGAAAAGGTAAACGCACCAGGACCCATCGTTATGGAAACCGGCGTCTCCCGGACCATCCCCCTAAATTCGATAGCACCCGAAGTGAAGTCTCCCCCCGGGTCCCGATGCGGTCCCCTCGCCCCTCCCGCATCGTCCCTTATAGAGCGGATTGCATACCCACGGAAGGCCGCGGGGTGCATGACCGGGGGAACGAGGCGACCGGCTCCCCCCGGCAATATTTTGAAAAATCTTTCCCCGAAAAGAGGCATCTAATGGTTGATTTCAAACATGGCTACCCGCTGTGCAGACCATGCCGGAGAGAAAGGAGGAAGAATATGGGAAACCTCATTGCAGAAAAGACTCACTTTGCCGAGCTCGACGAAGAGGCCCTGATGCTGATCAAAACCTGCGATCCCTGCGGCAAAGTTCTGTCCATCAGCCTGGATCACGTGGTGGTATACGGGTCTATAAAGTGCGGCGGATGCGGCAAGATCAACTCGTTTGAGCCTCGCCATATCGATCGGGCGAAGGAAATCATTTCCCGATACGAGTGAAAAAATCAGGATCAAGGGAGCATTTTACCATGATGAAAAAAAAGGGTAGGCCAATAGCCGTTACCTGTCCGGACTGCTCCAGAAAGTACATACGGAACTCAAGGGATTTCATGCACGGAAAAGAGGTGTGCTGCCCCTACTGCGGTATCTGCTTCAAAACGGGGGGCAATCTGGCCGAAGAGGTAGAGAAGAGCATGGAAAGCTTCCGGTACCACTATTGATGGGTGGCGCTATCCCATTTTCTCTACTTCAGTGCGCGCAGAGAATCCATGGATAAACGGTAATCGTGCCCTGCAGGGCCTTGATTGGGAGAAAATCCTTTCGGGGAAAAACCTTCGGGCGTCAGGGTATCCAGACAGGGCACACCGTTCCCTGCAACTTCGCATAGAAGGTGCCCGGGGGGATGGAGAACCACGGCTGTCCCGGGCTTGAGACGCTGCTCATGAGGCCACCCATCGAGTCAAAATCGACAATAGCCTCGCTGGTGAGCTTATCCCTGAAACAGTCTATCTTTATCCAGGTAACGGAAAAACCGTAGTCCTTCAGGAGGTTTCTGTATGGGGTCCTGTATTTTATCCACACACGCACGACATCGAAGGCCGGGGATTCCACGCTTCCCGGATCATAGTACACGGGGTTTCCACTCCCGTCCTCGGTGAAGTATTGCCACTGGACGCCCCGCGACTCGGAAGCGATAGCGGTGAGACAGATCAAGAGTCCCGTCAAGATGACCAAAAACCGCTTTCGCATATTTTTCCTTTTGTAAAACATGGGTTATCTCATTATCGAATACTTATTCTCAATTACATTATCGGTTTTTTTCAGCCCTTACTTTAACGGGTACCACCGAAACATCAGGCGTTTGGGGGGGCAGGAAAAATAGGCGCCATCGGTAGTGCGCAACTCCCGGCCCCGGGCGGCTGGCGTATAAGGGAGGGGGTGGCCCCATATCGGATTCGGTGCCCGGTCTTCCTGCAGGAAAGTCACGCTATGGGGCCACCGGAGGGGACGGGGAGGATGATCTTGCCGCATCTATTTTTTCATCTGGCCGCGCACCGTGTATCCCTCGCTGCCGGCCATGTTTACCGCATGTTTACGTTTTCTCAGCCGGGGCTCAAATGACGCCATCTATCGTGCCGTTCTTCCAAAGCAACCGTTGCGGCGCCGCTCCGGTTATCATTTTTCCGACCGAAGCGGGTAGCCACCCGGACAGACACGTTCGTACAACCGCCCGTACAGGGAGTCGAGAAAAATGGGGTACCAGGGGTCTCCCGGACTTGCGACGCTGCTCATGAGTGAGCCCTCCAGGTCGAAATCCTCGATCCGCACGCTCGTTACCTTTTTATCGCCGCAATCAATTTTCAGCCACGACACCGAATAGGAGTAGTTTTTCACGCTGTAGCGGTAGACATTTCTGTACCTGACCTTCACATTCACCAGGTCGATCCCTTGACGCTCGACGCTCCCCCGGTCGTACAATACCGATCCACCCATCCCGTCGCGGACCAGATCCCTCCAGTCGGCACCGGGGGAAATTTTAGCCGCGGCGGCCAGAAAAAAGATCAACACCCCGCAGGAGAAAATCCGTGAAAGGCCTTTCATACCCCTATCCTTTTTTGGGCCGGCAGCCCACCGATCAGCCTCTTTGCACGTATCCGAGTATGGCCTCGGCTACCTCCTCGGCCTCCTCGACGGTGAGCCTTCCGAGCTTTGCAAACCTTCCGCCCACCGTCCTTGAAATCTGAATCTTCTTTTGTCCACCCGCATACTGCATAACCGCCACGGTGACCCCTTCGTCGCCACCGTCGAGCAGGGTCTCGATCAGCCGGTCCTTATCCGGTTCGTACGCCATGTCACGTTTCCTCTTTTCCCTTTGTTTTTAACGCGAACTCCTCCTCGCCCACCCTTCTCATGAGGACGACCGGTTTGCCCTTCTTCGTTATGACCACCTCTTCCCCCGTTACCTCTATCTCCTGCACGATCCTGGTCGCCTTCAGCCGTAACTCTGTGACCGTTTTGAATCTCATCCATTTCCTTACTATTATTATTACCTTATTTATTTAGTATAATTTAGTTTATTTCATACTATAAATATAGTACTTTGTCAACCCATTTTCTCGGGAAATGAACAAAAAAACCGGATTTTTACCGCTCATGCCGATAGCATGTAACTTTCTCCCCACCCCCCTTTCCCGCCCCGAATCGTATGTACCCTTTTTCTCAAATTAGGCAATCTATTTGCCTTTTCCCTGGCTTGCGGCGTGTAAATGCCTGATTTTTAAAGGCCTCACCTCTGGTACAGATATTGCCTTTTGTTAATGGGAGAAGAGATTTCCCGTTCGAGGCACGATTCTTACGGAGAGAATCTGCCGGTAGCATGAAACTGCTTGAAATACAAAGGAAAAAAGAGCGGGGATGGCAAATATGGATGTGGACCCGAAAAAACTTGCGCTCAGCCTCCTGACCGGAGCCCTGCTGGGAACGGTTTTCCTCGTGTGCACCTTCACCGTCCAGGTCAAGCAGTTACGCGCCGGTATCGCAAGCGAAACGGGCCGGCAACACGCCGCATATCGCGATCCCGAAAATGTGGACCGGTATATCCAGAGCGTTCAGAAAATTTACGCGACCATCAGGGCCGTTTCCCCGTACCTGTCACATTCAAGGGCCAAAAAACTCGCTCCCCTGTTCAAACACATCTCTGATCAGAGCGGAATCCCGATCAGGACGTGCCTTCTCATCGCGAAGGTGGAAAGCGACTTCCGGCGCGTTCGCTCGGGAGAAGACTACGGGATGATGCAGATCAACCAGTTCTGGCTGGACCGGTACCGGGTAACCCCCGATCATGCCATGGAGGATTGGAACAACCTGAAGCTCTTTGCGAGAATCATGAAGGAGCTGGCCGATAAGCCGCTGAGCTATTACCACTCATGGACCCCGAGCGTCAGGGCACGGTATGAGAGGAGGCTGGAAAAATGGGCCTCCACTCTCTAGGGTGCCCGGCAGGCGTCAGGGGCCTTTGACCGAAGGATCCCGGCCGGGGGCTGACTTCCCGTATCTTTTCGGTACGCATCTTTTGTAGTGCCAGATCCCCACCCCCACGCCGACGACGAGCAGGGCCACATAGGAAGCCATAAACCAGAAGGTCACGGTCGCCTCCCTCCCTTCACCATCGAAGGGATCCGTTCTGTTTCGCCATGCCTGCTTCATGCGAACAATCGGCAGCGAAGCGTTGCGATTGTTCCCGGTTCCTTCCATGGTAATCGGAAATTTACAAAAAATATCAAGGGAAAGTTTTTCCCGCTCTTTCCCCCGAGCCGGATGCCAAAGGCATCGCAATTCCCCTCTCCCCGTCGGCCACTCCGGGAGAGGGAGGCCACGGCAGATCCCCTGGAAACGGGCCCGAAAAAAAGCGGTGGCCGGAAAAAAAAGGGAAACGTTGATATACATGAGCATTTCAACTATCATTGAGGGCAGCCGGGGAGGGGAACGGCTGCTGGCGCCCCATCCCTGCGGCCCTTTGCATCCGGCGCACCACAACCCTGACAGATCCGCATGAAACCGTCCGTATTCCGGGAGCAAGAGCGATGAAGGAAAAGGCGCTCATCATCATTCCCAGCTCTGAACGAAAACGTGGGGGGGAGGTTTCCGGCCTCAGCTGGGAACGGAAAACCTCGGCCGCGGGCGGGCTCTCTGCGAAAAGCGCCGAACGGCTCATGGAATCGCGCAGGGCCCTCCAGAAGCGCTTCCGGTTCCAGGAGGGGAAAGACCTGGGTGGCCGGCCAGGCAAACCGGTCCCCCTCATGCCATCCCGGTTGCGGTACGACGGGAACCTCTACCGGAAGATCGACGACGGCCTCTGGACCCGGATGGAAAAGAAAGACGGCATAGACCTGCTCATCGTCTCGTCACTGTACGGTCTCCTGACCCCCCGGGAGGCAGTCAGGGCATACGACATGCCGATGAACCGGGCGGTGAGGATGGGCGTTCCCCTCAAAAAATGGTGGGTTAACCGGGGCATTCTCTCTCTTATTGCGGAATTTATTAAAAAGAACGATTATTCTATTGTACACGACTTCCTCGGCGGCTCCTTCATACAGCTGGCCGACTTTCAGGCTTCCGAACCCCTTCTTGCCTTCGGCAAAAAGATCCGCCTCGTGCGGCACGCATACCCCGGGCTCGGGTCCGGTGCGGATCATCACCGGGGAAGGGATGTGAGGGAACTCCTTGAGAAATACCTTTCCTGAAATAAACAACTTAGAGTTCATAGTTCGTAGTTCATAGTTGATAACACTGGAAAAACAGAGGGCAAAGAGCAAAATCGGGAAATGGCAAACCCAGAGCTGGTTTCAGGCCGGCAATAACTCTTCCAGGGGACTCAGGAATTTATCGGGCGTAAGGGTCTCCTTGCACCTGTCCGATATGGGGCATTCCATCTTGAAGCACCCCGTGCACGGGTAATCGGCCTGGATAAATCTGTGCCGCGGCCCGACAGGTGCGGTTCGTGCGCCCCTTGGCGCCGTGTAATAGGATAGCGTCTTTCCTCCTGAAGCAGCCGCCAGGTGAATCGGACCGGTATCGGCACCAATAACCACATCCACGAGAGAATAGAACGCTGCTAATTCTTTGATCTCCATGAAGGGACACAAAACGAAAGAGTCAGGCCCGATGCCACTCGATACCAACCGGTCGATAATCTCTGCCGATTCTTCTCTTTCACCCTTGCTTCCCCAGGTGAAGAAGATTTTCAGCCCGTG
Source organism: Deltaproteobacteria bacterium (assembly GCA_011773515.1). Classification (NCBI taxonomy): domain Bacteria; kingdom Pseudomonadati; phylum Myxococcota; class Myxococcia; species Deltaproteobacteria bacterium. The sequence continues at coordinate 1,634 of WVXK01000042.1, read as the reverse complement.
TCCTCTATATTTTTCATCTATCGCCGTAATAATATCGACCCATTGTCCGGCACGGAGCTTTTTCGTTTCCCAGCTCGTTCCCCCGTGAATCGCCATGTTTATCTTGTCTCCCTGAAGGTACAGTTTTTCCCGCACCTTTTCCCTCAAAGCATCGGGAAAATAGATCATCGGCTGAACGTCGTCAAGGGAAACATTTTCTCCACAATAACCGCTTATGACTCTCAAAACCTTCTGGGATATATGGATATCTTCCGGACGAGAGTTCACCTTCCGGTTCGTAAAGAATATATTTGGAAACTCCCTTACCCCGATCTTATCAAAGCCGCACCTGAGCTTCGCCCCCGACAGGAACGAAACCAGCCCGCTTTTCGTGTTTCCCTGCACATCGAAACAGATATCAAAGCGATAGGTGCGGAGGGACCTGATTAGGCGGAACGCCTCTCCTATTACTCCGACCCTGAACTGCTTCTTCCACTGTCTTATAGGGAGAGAAAATATCCCGTCAAGATAGGGGTTCCCTTTCAGCAACTCTTCGAACTGCCTGTCCACTGCCCAGTAAATTTGGGCGCCCGGTTTAATTTTTTTCAAATAGGGCAGGATCGGAAGCGCATGGATAATATCTCCGAACGCGCTTATTTTCACTATCAGTATCCTCACCTCTGCCCGCCTCTTGGAAAAACGATGTGATTGCACTGTATTATAGTCTATAATTTATCGGGAAACCTTTTATGAATTTCACGAACCCCCATTCGATGAAAGTCAAGACAGTATTAGAATCTTTCCTGCTGAAACTCCTGTTCAGTCTGCTGGCACTAATTCCCTATCCCGTTTTATCGCCCCTTTTCAGGGGCCTGGCCAGACTGTCTTTCCTTCTCGGGATCCGCAGGCGGATCGTCATGACAAACCTCACCGCAGCCCTGGGAGAAGAGGTTCCGGAAAGCAGGCTGAGAAGCATCGCCCTTTCGAGCTACGTAGATTTCGGCCAGGCAATGGCAGAGATCGCAAAGCCGGGATACATGATCGGAAACCGGGAGAAGATATTCCGCGTGGAGGGCATAGAGCATCTGAACGGGGAGCTTGAAAAGGGGAAGGGGGTCGTTATCCTGACGGGCCACATAGGGAACTACCTCGTGGCGGGGTACCTGTTCAGGAATTTCGGTTACCGCGTCAACGTGGTGAGCAAGAACCTGAAGAGCGAAGCGGCGAATCGTGAGTTCGTCCGTTTCTTCGAGCGGTACGGGAGTGCGCTCATCAAGATCTCGGGTCACAAAGACGACCCCGTCGGCGGCCTGAGAATTCTCCGAGCATTGAAAAAGGGCGAGATCGTTGTCATAATGAACGATCAGGATGCCGGTCCCCGGGGGTACAAGAGCACTTTTTTCGGCCTTCCCACCTACATACCATCGGGGCCTGCACAGTTCATTTACAAATCGGAGGCAAGCGTCATAACCTTCTTCGCATACAGAAAGGAGGGGAAGATCGTACTGGCAATCCAGGGACCCATCGACTACTCGGAGGCGAAAAACGTGGACGAGGCGGAAAAGATAATATTTGACGAGTACTCGAAAAGGCTCGAAGAAAAAGTCAAAGAGTTTCCCGGGCAGTATTTCTGGCTCCACAAGAAATGGAAATCC
>WVXK01000041.1 GCA_011773515.1 Deltaproteobacteria bacterium | reverse complement strand
ACCGCAACACCCACGCCCACGCCCACGCCCACGCCCACGCCCACACCCACGCCCACGCCCACGCCCACGCCCACACCCACGCCCACGCCCACACCCACGCCCACGCCTACACCCACGCCTACGCCCACGCCCACACCCACACCTACGCCTACGCCTACACCCACTCCCACACCCACTCCCACGCCTACGCCCACACCTACGCCCACACCCACTCCCACGCCTACGCCCACGCCCACACCCACACCTACGCCCACGCCTACGCCGGTGGCGCTGGAAGAAGTGGGGGAGCCGGAGGCGCTGCCGGACACCGGCAGCGAGCCCTCTGGCGGCGGCTCCAGCGGGTTGGCTTGGCTGGCTGCCATTGCCGGCGTTATCGCCCTCCTCGGCGGCGGCGGCATGTGGCTGACCTATCAGAGACGACGCTTCCGCTAGCCATACAACACGTCAGGCATCGGAATGGGGACGGTATGCTCGTCGTCCCCTTTTGTCGGGGGCTTCGATGAGCCAGTGCGGCCGTACGAGGTGCGCTGGCAGGAAACCTAGGCTCCGCCGCTAGCACAATCACACATCCCCTCGCTATTGCTGCAGACTGTGCCCCTGGGTTACGCAGGTGTCAACGGGGGTCCTTACAGCAGGCGGCTGGTACCCCGGGAGGCGGTGGCCGGAGCCACCGTAGCACGCCGACGACCGCAAGCTTCCCGCTCAAGGGTGATCTCGTCCACAGACGGCAACGTGACGATTTCTGAAAGATATATGAAGTCGATCCGAGTCGACCCACACAACAGTCAGATACGCTGAGGGAAAAGGCCACGTTGACAGATCGCCGGGAACCTTCTAGGCTGTTGTCAAACGTTGACCATAAGGCCCGATTGGCAAGTGAGAGCGCTCACCTGGGCGAAGACTGATTGGTGCCGCGCCGATTCATTGTCGGGCGGCTAGTTAATATTGGCCGACCGACTTAGTCGGTGTAATTAGTAGCCTAAGGGATAGCGATAATGCGAAGAGGTTTGGGACTGGCGGCACTATTTGCGGTCGCATTGGTGACCTTGGCCGGCTTCCTCAT
>WVXK01000040.1 GCA_011773515.1 Deltaproteobacteria bacterium | reverse complement strand
TGGATTCTATGCCGCACCAATAAGAGCTCCCTCCGGAGCAACTGGTCCAGTTTTAGCTTATGTTCAAGGCACAAAAGAAATTATTCAAACAGATAAAACATTCATTGTTGACCATCCAATGCATGAAAATAAATACCTAGTTCACGCATGTTTAGAAGGACCAGAAGCTGGTGTATACTATAGAGGTGAAGGATCCATCGAGAATAATCAAAACAGTGCCATAATCGAACTCCCATACTATGTTGAAAATCTAGCAGAGGAATTTACAGTTCATGTTACTCCAATATACAATGGTTATATAAGAACACTCAATTCAAGTCGTGTTAATGAAAATAAATTTACAGTATATGGTGAACCAGGTCCATTTTCTTGGGCTGTTTATGGTAAAAGATCTAATATTGAAGTAGAACTTGAAAAAGAAGAAGTTATTAAGAAGGGTGATGGCCCATACACATGGTATATTAAAAAATAGGGTATATTAAAAAATAATTAAAATTATTATAATTATAATTTTAATTATAAAACAACAATGGCAGATAAATTTTTAATATTGCATATATTTAATATATAATATTATATTAAGATTAGATGAGTAATTCAAACTGTGATGAAGATTACTTAATTGACAAATCGTGTCATAGCAATAGAGTAAAACCAAGGAGATGTCCTCCAAGGCATGATAGATATCTTGATTATATTAATAGATGTCCACCTGATATCTTTTGCAGAGAAGGAAGAGATGGCAGAGATGGACGTCCAGGGCCAAAAGGCTCCCCAGGTACACCAGGTGATCCAGGACAGCCAGGTGTTCCGGGCCAACCAGGATGTCCTGGATTGCCAGGTACTCCAGGTGTTCCTGGTGCTCCTGGTATTTGTAGTTGCAAAGGTTTACATAGTTGTGACAAATGTTGTTGCCCTGATAAAAAGAAACGTAGAATATGTCCAACTGGACCAACTGGACCTCAAGGTCCACCAGGTACTGGTATGGATGGCATAACTGGTCCAACAGGTCCTACGGGTATGAAGGGTCTAGATGGTGCAACTGGTCATACTGGTCATACGGGTATGAAGGGTTCTACCGGTCATACTGGTCATACTGGTCCAACAGGTTCAACTGGTCCAACTGGTCCGACAGGTCATACAGGTCATACAGGTCATACTGGTATGAAAGGTTCTACTGGTCATACTGGTCCAACTGGTTCAACTGGTCCAACTGGTACGACTGGTCCAACTGGTCCAACTGGTCCAACTGGTCCAACTGGTCCAACTGGCATGACTGGTCAAACTGGTTCTACTGGTCCAACTGGTATGAAGGGTCCAACTGGTCCTACTGGTCCAACTGTTGATATAGATTGTAAAGTGCTTAAGAATATACTTGAAGATTGTGATATAGATTTAATCGCCTCAACTGGTCCAACTGGTCCAACCGGACCAACTGGTCCAACTGGTCCAACTGGTCAAACTGGT
>WVXK01000039.1:26848-29559 GCA_011773515.1 Deltaproteobacteria bacterium | reverse complement strand
GAGAAGATCACGGAAGAGCCCGTTGCGTTGAACTTGGTCACGAATGCGTCCGTGCGGACGCCGAGACCGTCGCACTGCCCGTCGGTCCCGCAATCGGGGTCGAAGGCCCCGATGGTGGTGGGAAAGTCATCGGAAAAGGTCCTGCCCGCAACGACAGCATTTCCCACGTTATCGAGGGCAAGGGCGAGGGCCTCGTCGAGCCGCGTACCCCCCAGGTAGGTCACGAAGCTGATCTCCGGGTCGATCACCAGTTCCCTCGTTTCGTCGTACCCGGAGGCCACGAAACCGAACCTGTCGACCCCCACCTTTCGAAATCCGCCGGCAACGGGCTTTCTTTTCCCCCCCGCAACCTGGTAGATCCGGGGGGACCGATGGATTATCTTTCCGGCACCCGTTACGATCACAACGTTTCCGTCCCCGTCGATGCGCGCGTCCCCGGCCCCGGAGAACCGGAGCACGATGGTTGCGGGGTCTATCCCCGGAAGCAGCGTAAAATCGTACTCCATCCCGTTTTCCGTCCCGTACAGCTCGAGGCTCACCCCGCGGTATATCTCACCGAAGCTAACCCTCGAAAAGCGGGGGACCCCGGTGAGCCACTTCGCGGGNNTTCCCCGCACTCTTTCCGCCGGGATCCGGCCGCCGGGATGCTGTGGCCATGACGATCTCGTCCGGGGTAACGTAGACATTCCACCCCCTGCCGCGCGAAAGGAAGCGGACCCTTTCATCCACCTGCCCCCGGTTCTCCTCGAAGGCCGCCGGCAGTCTGGCAAAATTTCCGGCAATCTCGACCCTCTCTTCCCCCCGGGCGCCGGCGGAATCCATGTTCCCGGAGCAGGCAGCGAACGAGAAAAACGCCACGGCGGCAAGCAGGAAGCACCCGGCTGACCATTTCATCCTGACACCTCCCCCCAGAATATGGTTCCGGTTCAGGGTCTCCCGCACGGGAAAAAAGCGGGAACCTCCCTCCATTGTAATGCCACTTTGCCCATTTAAAAAAGCAAAATGCGGCGGAGGAGGGCGCGTGCGGCCGGAGGGACCGGCCGTTTACGGAAGAGCAAAACTCTGCCCTTAACTAATTATCTGGAATCTTTTATAATTTTCAACATCTAATGAGATATGCAGGCGGTGCCACACCGGAAGCGGCGCGACAGGCGGGGGCAGGAAAAACGGCCCGCAGCCGGACAGCCTTTTTCCCGGCCGACAGGGTCACCGGAAACGAAATGGCACCAAAATATCAGACCCAGGAGGGGAACATGGAACGGAAAAACGTGGTTACCATAGGAGGAAATCCGCTTACCCTGGTGGGGAGTGAAATCAAGGTGGGTGACAGGGCACCCGATTTCAGCGCGCTGGACGGTTCCCTCAACGAAGTGACCCTCGGCAGTTTTGCCGGAAAAATAAAGCTCATCGCGGCGGTTCCGTCCCTGGACACGCCGGTCTGTGACGAGGAGACGAGGAAGTTCAACGAAGTTGCCGCCAATCTGCCCGACACGGTGCAGGTGGTGACGGTAAGCCTGGACCTCCCCTTCGCCCAGTCACGCTTCAGCAGCACCGCCGGAATCGACAGGATCAAGGTGCTCTCGGACCACCGGGACCTCTCCTTCGCAACGGCATACGGCGTCCTCCTCAAGGAACTCCGCCTCCTTGCCAGGGCCGTCTTCGTGATCGACGCTGACGACGTCGTCCGGTACGTGGAGGTCGTCCCCGAGGTGAAGACACATCCCGACTACGACGCAGCCCTGGATGCCGTGAAGGAACTGCTGTAGACGGTTGTGTAAGAAAGGCCCCTGGAGGAAGGTACCCCGGAGCAGCACCTATCGCGCGACCAGCGCCTGCAGGAAGCGGGAGCGCATCTCTTCTTTCTTGAGATGGTCCTTCAGGGGCTTGACCCTCGCGATGGCGTTCACCACGTTTCTGATCACCGCGTGGGGGAGGCTGGTGAAGTCGTCGAAGAGCAGGTTGCCCAGCTTGCCCTGCTCGATGGCGATCATCAGGTACTTTTCCATCGCCGAATCGGGGGTGATGACCCGTTCCCCGCGGTCGACCATCCTGAGGGCGCCCTCCCTGCAGGCGGCCACACAGACCCCGCATCCCAGGCAGAAACGGCTGTCCACCTCTCCCCGCTTCCCCCTTCCATCCTCGACCAGGTTTATCATGTCCACCTGGCACTTCTTCACGCAGAGGCCGCAGCCGGTGCACTTTCCCCCGTCGATCTTGGCAAGGTACGGCGAGGTGGCGACCACATTTTCCAGGCGCAGCTTTTTCATCCCGCCGAGCAACCCGCAGCAGCAGCCGCAGCAGTGGCAGACGAAGGATGGGCGTCTCTTCACGTTATCGGCCACGTACACGAGCCCTTCCTCTTTCGTGCGGGAGAAGATATCGAGGGCTTCCTCCTTCGACACCTCCCGCATGAATCCCCTCCGCACGAGGTAGGAGGCGCCTGCGTTGAATGCCGTGCACACGTCCATCGCATAGCTGCACCCATCGTCGACGTGTTCCCTCAGGTGCCTGCAGTAGCAGAGCCCGACGCCGATCTTTTTCGCCTCCCTGATGATCCCGGCGGCGGTCTCGTGGGTCAGCACCTGCGAGTGCACGTCCTCTCCCAGCGCCTCTTCCTCGACGAGCGCCCTCCCCAGGGGAGTCTCCCCGGAGAGGATCTTTCTCGCCACATCGCGGTTCTCGTGGACGTACTCCCACATGAGCCTGGCGAG
>WVXK01000039.1:25549-26823 GCA_011773515.1 Deltaproteobacteria bacterium | reverse complement strand
AGGATGTAGAAGGTCCGCCCATTTCTCTCGAAGTCCATGACGAGGCCCTTTTCGGCCATCCCCGCAAGGAGGGGTACCAGCTCCTGCATCCCCACCCCCGTCAGCCGCGATATCCTGGAAAGGGAGGAGAAGATTATGGGCATCCGGGAAGCCACGAAGGCCTCCTGCTCCGTGTAGAGCAACTTCAGGATCTCGAAGATCTCCCGGGAAGGGGGAGCCCCGATCACAAACCTGTCGAGCCTTTTCTGCAGCTTTCCGTAAACACCGTGACCGCGGGACAGATGACCCATTGGCGCCTCCGGGAGAAATGGGCAACACGCATCCCATTATCGCAGAGAAGGCGCAAACGTTTCAAGGGCCAGATTGTCACCGGGAACGGGGAGGGGGACTTTCCCTTATGACCGGGCCGCGGTCCCGGGTCGATCCAGGCGGACGGCGATAGTTGTTGCTTTTCAGACGGCGTTGATTTATCATCATTCTATTCCGCGGACATAAAGACTTTTCCAGGTCCGGGGCAGTAGACGGCTTCCCGGCATCATCAGGAAGGGAAAGATCAGTGTCCTTTTTGTACGGGTTTCCGGCAGGGTCCGGAAACGGGAGCACCAAAAAACAGGGAGGACCAGGCTTCTTCGGCAATCCATCGGAACCTGAACCGAACGGCAATTTCGGGAGGCGGCAATCATGGGCTTTTACTCATCCCTGAGCAATTACTACGACCTTATCTTTCCCGTTTCTGCGGAACAGGAGCAGTTTTTCGCTGAGCTCGTCCGTGATTTCAAACCGCAGCGCGTCCTCGACGCCGCCTGCGGTTCGGGAAGCCAGCTCCTGTGCTTCGCAAAGCGGGGGCTTACCTCCTTCGGCTTCGACGCGGACCCGGAGATGGTCAAACTGGCGAGGAAGAAGCTCTCCGGCTACGAAAATGCCACCGTCGAGATCGGAAAGTTCGATCAGATAACGCAGCTTTTCGAGCCCGGCTTCGACCTGATCATGAACATCGGAAACTCGATCGTCCACGTGCCGAATGACGATGCCCGGCAGTTTATCGCCGACGCGCACGACATGCTCAACAAGGAGGGGCTGCTGCTCATCCAGACCCTGAACTACGACAGGGTTTTCGATCAGAGAATAGAGGAGCTTCCCCTGATCACCGTGTCCACGCACGACCTCTCCTTCCGTCGCTCGTACACCTTTACCTCAAACAAGAAGGTCATCTTCAAGACCACGATCGAAGTTCCCTCGGAGGGGGTCACCATTTCCAACTCACTGCCTCTTTT
>WVXK01000039.1:25317-25493 GCA_011773515.1 Deltaproteobacteria bacterium | reverse complement strand
ACTTTTCCCGGCTTCGTGGGAAAGAAGTTCACCACCGACGCAGACGCCCTCGTCGTCCTGGCGAAAAAGTAAATCCCCCGGGGTCGGCACTTTCGATGTTTCCTCCCCTTTCGCGGGCCAAATGGAGCCGTTCGCTTATCATTTGAAATTCTGCCCCTCATCTGCTTTAATCGACC
>WVXK01000039.1:24944-25224 GCA_011773515.1 Deltaproteobacteria bacterium | reverse complement strand
CGAAGGTCGGGGAGTATTCGTGACAGGATGAAAAAGATATGGTGAAATAGCGCTGGAGGAAAGTCATGCCGCACAGGAAACTCGTCGGGAAGATCAAGAGGAAAGAGGCGGTGGTGGGAATAATCGGCATGGGGTATGTGGGGCTCCCCCTGGCCCGGGAATTCCTCCTCGCCGATTTCCGCGTCACGGGCTTCGATATCGACCCGGAGAAGGTAAGCAGGCTGAACAGGGGCGTCTCCTACATAAAGCACATACCGTCGACGTTCATCAAAAAATACGG
>WVXK01000039.1:24342-24931 GCA_011773515.1 Deltaproteobacteria bacterium | reverse complement strand
CGATCATACTCTGCGTTCCCACGCCCCTTGGAAGACACCGGGAGCCCGACCTGTCCTACGTAATCGACACGACCCTGAAGATCCGGGAGCATTTGAGAAAAGGCCATGTGGTGATACTGGAGAGCACCACCTATCCGGGAACGACAGACGAGGAGATGCTGCCCCTCCTTCTCGAGACGGGGCTGACCGTGGGCCGTGACTTCTTCCTGGGGTACAGCCCGGAGAGGGAAGACCCGGGCAACCGGGAATACACAGCCCGCACCATTCCCAAGGTCGTCGCGGGAATCACCGAACGGTGCCTGACCGTGGTCGACCACCTCTACCGCCAGGTGGTGGTCTCCACCGTGCCCGTCTCCTCCACGCGGGTCGCAGAAGGCTCGAAGCTCCTCGAGAACATATACCGGGCGGTGAACATAGCCCTCGTAAACGAGATGAAGGTCATCTTCGACAGGATGGGCGTGGACATCTGGGAGGTTATCGGCGCCGCGAGCACGAAACCCTTCGGCTTTCAGCCATTCTACCCGGGCCCCGGCCTCGGGGGGCACTGCATTCCCATAGACCCTTTCTACCTGACCTGGAAGGCCAAGGA
>WVXK01000039.1:23930-24213 GCA_011773515.1 Deltaproteobacteria bacterium | reverse complement strand
GGGCTGTCGTGGATTACAACGACCCCTACATCCCGCGCCTCTACCGGATGAGAAAGTTCTCCTACGACAAAGAGTCCGTTCCCGTAACCGCAGCCAACATCAAAAAGTACGACGCCGTCATCATCTCGACGGCACACTCCGCCTACGACTACGAAGCGGTCAAGCGGCACGCGAAACTGATCATCGACACGCGGAACGCAACGGGTGTAACCGGTACGGTTGCGGGAAAGGTGTGGAAAGCATAAAAGACGGTCCCGGGAAACCGGTTTCGAGTTTAGCGTTT
>WVXK01000039.1:15422-23835 GCA_011773515.1 Deltaproteobacteria bacterium | reverse complement strand
CTTATGCCGTCTTTGCCTTTCTTGCCGTTCTTGCTGAAGCCTTCTTCTTCGCCGCCGGTTTTTTCTCCTTCTTCTCCTTCTCTTCGAAGTAGATCGCCTTGTTGATGGCTGCGATGTAGGCCTTGATAGCCGCCTCGATGATATCGGTGCTCGTGGCCCTGCCAAGATACACGGAGCCGTTTGCCCGGACCCTGACCGTGGCGTCACCCACGGCATCCTTGCCGCTCGTCACGGCGTTCAGGTTGAAGGAGACGAGCCTGAACTTGCGCTTCACGATCCGCTCGACGCACTTGTAGGCCGCGTCGATGGGCCCGTTGCCCGTCGAGGCCTCGTCGATGACCCGGTTCTTGTGCACCACCTTCAGGGCGGCCATGGGAATCCCCTGTGATGCCGAGAGGATCTGCACGTGCCTGAGCCGGTACGTCTCGGGGATCTTGAAGAGCTCCTCTTCGATGATGATGGAAAGGTCCTCGTTCATGACCTCCTTTTTCTTGTCCGCAATCTCAATGAAGCGGTCGAAGACATTCCCGAACTGGGTATCGGTAAGCGTATATCCCAACTCCTTGATCCTGTCCTTTACGGCGTGCCTCCCAGACCGGGCGGTGAGGACGAACTGGTGGGCCGACACGCCCACGTCCTCGGGCTTGACGATCTCGTAGGTTGCCCTGTCCTTGAGAATCCCGTCCTGGTGTATCCCCGATGAATGGGCGAAGGCGTTGCTCCCCACGATCGCCTTGTTCGGCTGGACGACGAGCCCCATGAGGTTGCTGACCATCCGTGATGTCTTGTATATCTCCTTCGCGTTGATCCCCGTCGTGTAATTCCCGATGAAATCCTTCCTCGTGCGAAGGGCCATCACGACCTCCTCCATGGAGCAGTTGCCCGCGCGCTCGCCGACTCCGTTCACGGTCACCTCCACCTGCCGTGCCCCATTTTTGATCGCCGCGAGGGTGTTGGCGCTTGCAAGCCCCAGGTCATTGTGGCAGTGCACCGAGAGGATCACCTTGTCGAGAGCCGGGACGCGCTCCCGGAGCCGGCGAATCCTCTCCCCGAACTCCTCCGGTATGGCGTACCCGACGGTATCGGGAACGTTTATCACCGTGGCTCCCGCCTTGATGACCGCCTCGATGGTTCTGCACAGGTAGTCAAAATCGGTCCTGGAGGCGTCCTCCGTCGAAAACTCCACGTCGGGGCAGAGGGACTTGGCAAACTTCACCGCGTCCACCGCCCAGTCGAAGACCCTGTCCCTGTCGGCCCTGAACTTCTTCTGAATGTGAATGTCCGACGTGCCCACAAAGGTGTGTATCCTCGGCCGCTCCGCGTTCCTGACCGCCTCCCAGGCAACCTCGATGTCTTTTTTCACCACCCGGCAGAGGCCGGCAATCACCGGGCCTTTCACCTCCCGGGCGACTGCGCTCACCGCCTCGAAATCCCCCGGCGAGGACACGGGAAAACCCGCCTCGATCACGTCGACTTTCAGGACGGCAAGCTGCTTTGCGATCTCGAGTTTTTGCTCCATCGCAAGCTTTGCCCCCGGTACCTGCTCCCCGTCACGGAGCGTGGTATCGAAAATGAAAACTCTCTCAGCCATTTTGCTCCCTCCTGTCACGTATTTGCTCTATTTTTTCCTGCCCTGTTTCACGCCGGCCCATCCCAGCCCCCTCGCATAGGGGAAACGCGTCGTAGGGCAGGGGAAATCCATTCGAGCCCTCGTTTTTTTTCACATCCACGATTCTGTCCCTCATTTTGAACGGTTCCATCAATGTTGCCCCCTGCATCAGGGTAAATAAAAAAGCCGCGGTGACCTCGAAGTCGATGCGGCTTTTCCAAAACAAAAAAGCCGCGGTGCCCTGTGGCGCCCGCGGCTCGAATTTTCCTTCACCCGTAGATTAACGGCCTGCGGACACCACCCCCGTTAGGAGCAGAAGTAGTGCGAGGCCAGATGTTCTCTTTCCCGTGAAATCGATCATTTTCTCTCCGCGTTTACCCGATATAGAGATCCACTATACAGTTATCGCCCCGGTGCTGTCAACTCTTTAATTCTTTTTCCCGCCGCCATCGATGTAATCCGGTGCCGCCGTCCCTCCCGACGCGACGACACGCATCCCCTCCTCGACAGACAGGCGGGTCCTGACCATGTCCTCTTCCTTGATGAAGAGCACGTCCCCCAGGTAGAGGTTGTTCGTGGGCACGTAAACAGCGATGAGCTCGTCATCCCCACACAGCATCTTCTTCGTCAGGAATCCCACGGCATAGCTGTCTGTGCGGGGATACCTGACGAGGACCACTTCCCGGAAGGAATCCATGTTCTCGGGGGAAAACGCCTCTGTCAGGGTTTTCAGGGTCGAATAGATCGACTTGGCCAGCGGTATCTTCTTCAGCACCGTCCCTATGAAGTCCAAAAACCGGCTGATGAGGAACGTCTTGCTCAAGAACCCGACGAGAAGGATTGCGATGATGCCGAGCACGAAACCCGTCCCCGGGATGGGGGTCCTTTCGTAACCGGGCAGCAATAACTGCAATATGCGGTACACGACGGGTGAAAAAAGAGCGTCAATTTTCCTGAAGAACCAGAGGATGAAAAAAACGGAAAGAGCGATAGGAATGACGGAGAACAATCCCGCAAAAAAATACTTCCTGAAAATTTCCCTTATTCTTTTCACTCCACCCCCCCTCGTAATTATTCTTGTAATCCCCCTCCATATTCCTGGTTGTCTTCTCTTGTGATGGAAACCGTATGTGGTTGAAAAGGATGGCTGCAGGCACACGGATATGCTGCGGACTTGCCTTCCAGGGACATTTCACGGGAGTGCCCGCTCACCCCGACCCTTCATTCGAGGACATCGCCAAAATAGGTGATTACCCTCTCGACCCTGTATTCCCGTTCTCCTTTCGGGACCTCCACAAATACCTCATCGCCGGGAAATGCTCCCACGAGGTTCCGGGCGATGGGGGACATGATGGAAATATAGTGGGGGTTGCTGTCCATGGCTTCGGGAGGCACCAGGACGTACCTCTTTTTTTCCCCCGTGTCGATGTCCGTCACCTCAACCGTCGAGCCCAGGCTTACCCTGTCCCGGGGGATCTCGCTCATGTTGATCTTCGACAGATCCTCTATCCGCCTGTTCAACTGGTCGAGCCGGCCGATGAGGGTCGACTGCCTCTCCTTGGCGGACTCATACTCGGCATTTTCCGAGATGTCGCCCTGCTCGATGGCAGCGCCTATCTCGCGGGGCAGCTCCACCTTCAGCTCGTATTCCAGCTCTTCGGCCTCAGCCTTCAGTTTCTCTACTATTGCTTCCAGATCGAACATCGCCAAACTCCAGTGCAGCGTTGTGTGCCCGGCAGGTTTCCGCGTTTACGGGTTTTGAAGCCCGAACCGTTTTTTCCGGAGACCGCCACCGGGATGGGTGTTCAGCCGGTGCCGACATCGCATGTTTCGCCGCAGGTATCGTTACTTCCCTTTTCGGGGAAAGGTGACGGAAAAACCCGTTTGTCCCGGCGTGTCTCTATGCCTGCATTTACTCCATTTCGACGGAAAACTCCTGGTAATCGAACCAGAAGCCGCTATCAGAAATCGAATCGATCTCCGCCTGAATGATCTTCTTGTGGACCTCCTCCTCGGCAGCCAGGGAGAGAAAAAGCTTCTTCAGCACTTCATCTTCCGTTTTCTCCGCCTGCCGGAGGTAATACTTGTTCGCAAGGATCTCATACTCCAGGGCCACCTCCAGCGCCTTGAGATCGTCCAGCGTATCGATGTCGAGGTTCAAGAGGTCAACGTCAGCCTCTCCCGTTTCCACCACCGCTCTCTGCGCCTCCTCGGTAACGGGAAGAACCCACGGCTTCCCCTCCATCATGACGTGAAGCTGCTTTTCCAGCTTTTCAAGGTGCCCCAGCTCATCCATTGCCAGGTTCAGCAGGACGACCCGGCCCTTTTCGTCCTTCGTATTTTTTGCAAACTTAAGGTACCGTTTGCACGCCCCCTTCTCGTTCCCGATAGCAATATGGATCGCCTTCACCACTTCCGATAGCTCCATTCCGTCCCCTCCTTGTCTCATTTTCCCTCTCTTCCCGGACGTCAGGACTCCATTGAGGCAGTCCCGGGAAAAAACGCGAACCCACACTTTCTCTATAAGCAAAACGGTACAAAGACCGTGCAAAAGAACACGTTAGGGACTATTTTATCAGGTTTTTCCTAACAAAATTGACCTTTTCTTCAACAAGCGGAAAAAGAGCGGAAAAGGCACCCGGCAGTACATCATCCCCCCATCAACTCGAACTCCTCCCCCGGGGCACCGCATACGGGACAAATGTCAGGGGGGGCATCTCCAAGGTGAATGTAGCCGCACACTTTGCACCTCCACTTCTTCATCCGACTCCTCCACCGGGCTTTTCAGCGAGATGCCGGCCGCCCCCCTTATCTGGCTAACCCCTCGTACTTTGCCGCTTTCTCGGAATCCCCCATTTTTCTGTAGCACTTTCCAAGGTACTTCGCCGCGGTTTTCGTCGGCATGCTCTCCATGCTCTTTTCGAGGTGGACAACCGCCTGACCACACTTTCCCACCTCGTGATAGGATATTCCGAGATAAACCCGTGACTCCGCAAGCTCGGGGTCGATCTGCACCGCTTTTTCGAGATACTCTATTGCGGCGCCAGCATCATCGTCAAGGAGAAAGACGAGGCCCGCTTTGGTGTGAAACGGCGCCTGGTCCGGCTCCATCTCCATTGCCCGGCGAAATTTTTCCAGCGCCCCCCGTCTGTCTTTCTTGTTCAGGAGTTTTACCCCCTCATCATAGACATCGTAAGCCCGCTGGACCTCTCTCAGCCGTTCCGTTCTGTCGATGAATACCCCCTCGTTGACAACATACCCCTTCCCGTCGAGGGACTGCGGGTGCTTTTCCCTGCTGTATCGCTTCACATTTTCCAGCCGCTCCTCGGAGAAAGGGTGGGTACGGAAAAGCCCCTCTATCCAGATAGTGTTTTTCCCCCGCTCGAACTGCTTGTAAAAATACTCCTGGAGATCGATGGCACCCCTCGGGTCGTAGCCCGCCTTTACCATGTAGTCGACGCCGAGGTAGTCCGACTCCCTCTCCTGCTCCCGGGAAAACCCGTTCTGGATGAGGCCGGCCCCGATGGAGGAGAGCTGCATGGTCATGTTCGAACCGCCGGCAACGGCAACACCCAGCAGCGCGATGTTGAGCCCGAGGGCCCTCTGGTATGCGGCGACGGAGTGCCTCGCCGTCGCATGCCCGATCTCGTGGCCCAGGACGCCAGCGAGCTCACCCTCGGAGGAGAGGCCGACGAGGAGCCCCCTGTTGATGACGATAAATCCTCCCGGAAGCGCAAAAGCATTCGGCACGGAGGAATTGAGGACCCGGAAGGTGTAGGGAAGTCCGGGCCTGTGGGACACCTTCGCCAGCCTGTCGCCAACAGACTGCACGTACCCCTCCAGCCGTTGGTCCCGGTAAAACCCGCCCTCCTGCTGGACGATGGGAACGTAGGATTTTCTCCCCAGCTCGATCTCCTCCTCTTCCGTAACACTGACGAGGTGAAACTCCGTTTTCCCCGTCACCGGGTTTACCGCGCAGCCCGAAAAAACAAGCGGCACGATGCAGGCACTTACCGCGAGGAAAAGCCAGAAACCTGCCGAAATGATCCTGTTGTATCCACTCATAACAAGCCTCCAGAGGGGCCGGCTCCCCCTGCCAGCCAACGGCGCCGCGTACTCCCGCCGCACCAGTTATCACCCGACTCTTTTCCGATACGAACCCCGCAACCAGCTCCGCTGTCCTGTTTCCCACCGCCATGACTGAGGGTGAAATCAAGGGGGGAAAGAAAAACACTCTCTCGTATCGGGTACATAGAGCTACCGTTCCATAATTTCCTGAAGATAACCAAAATTGATTCCCCCGGCATACTCCTTGAGGAGGTCGGCCGATCCTATCCGGTATCCCCGGACGGAAATGAGGACCTTTTTCCTGAACACGAGCTTGAGCTCCCCCTCCCGGGTAGCGGGGTCGTAGAACAGGTTCGCCCTGTTCCCCCCGACCCGGACAGGCTCGGATTCGGGCGAAAAGAGCAGCGGGTTGTCTACCACCGCGAAAATGCCCTGAAGAAAGGGATTGTCCATGAACACATCGATGACCACCTTCGCCCCCCCCTTCGTGTATTCGCGGCTCGCCTGAATGCCTCCTCCGAGGTATGCAGAGGATGCGCCCGTTATGTCGACCTCCTTTTCTTCCCATCCCGGAAGGGCCCCGGGAAAGACAGCTTTCAGCCGCTCGCTCTTTTTCCTCCGGACAAGCTGGATCGCAAATTCCAGCTCCCTGATCGTTTCGTTGTAATCACCGCTTTTGTACAGCTTCTGTGCCTCGCCTATCGTGTCCTCCACGTCGTCGGCAAGCGACGGCGAGGGAAAGTGCGGGAAAACGAGCAGGGAAACCACCACGAGCGCGACCGCCGTGGACCACCTTCCGGCCATGATACCCCCCTTCAAGCCCTTTTATTTCTGAGACGCTTCCTGATTCTATTTTATTGAAAAGTTTTTCTCCGGAAAAGAACAGATCCGAGGGCGAAAAGGGGCGTCACTCCCAGAGGTAGGAGAGCACCTGGTTGGCCGTGTCCCGGGAATTTCTCACGCAGTCGTTCAAGCCGATGCCCTCGTAGGCGTTGTTGTTGAGGAACAGCCCGCCCACCTCGCGGAGCCGGTCCCTTATCCTTCCCATCCGTGCAGGATGGCTGACGGGGTATTGTGGTATTCCCATCTCGTGCCGGTAAACCCTTGAAAAGACATGGCCATCCTTGATCCCGAGAATGTCCTCCACTTCCTGTTTCATCATGCCGAGCAGCTCTTCATCCGGGCGAAAGGCAAGCTCAGGGCTCCTCGCACCCCCGATCATCCCCCTGATGAGGGCATGGCCTTCGGGGGCCCGGTTCGGAAAAATGCTCGAATCGAAGAGTATCCCCAGCACCCTCCTGCCTTCACGGCGGGGCACGAGAAACCCGAAGGCATCGAGCACCCGGCCGTACTCCCTCTTCTCGAAACCCAGGGCCACCGCCGCTATCGGCGCGTAGGATATGTCCCCGATCAGGTCAGAAAGCTCCCCGTCCACATCGCTTACGAGGGGGGAGGCGGTGTATGCGGGTGCGGCCACCACCACGGCGTCCCCGGCCTCCTCAAAATCCTGGCCACGGCAGATATACTCGACGACGAAGGTCCTCCCCTCTCCCCTGCGGACCTTCACCACGTTGCAGTCCCGGCGGAGGGAAAAAGCGCCCCTGCCCACGATCTCCCCGATCAGGGACTGAACACCCCCCGTAAAGGACATGAGCACGCCCCCGGGCCCGGCCGGCCCTCCCGCCGCCGTGACCCCCATCCTCCTGCGCTCCCGCATCTTTCCCACCATCCCCTTCACGAGGCCCCCGTATTCTTTCTCGAGGGCATACACGAGGGGAAAACAGCTCCTCAAGCTCATCTTTTCGGGATCCCCCGCGTAGACGCCCGCCGCCATCGGTTCGATGAGCAGCTCGGCCGCCTCTGCGCCGAGCCTCCTCTTTGCAAAGGCGAAAAGGGATTCCTCTGCGCCGTCCCTCTTTGCAGGAACAAAGGGCTCCATGGCAACGCGGAACCTCCCCTTCAGGGAGAGAATATCGGAGGCGAAGAACTCCCCCGGCGACTCGGGAAGCTTCTTGAGGCGCTCATCGACGAACACATACCGCTTCCGGGAGGAGTCGGAGCTCGCAAGGAGCAGGTCATCGATACCGAGACTGCCGCACAGATCGAGGGTTTCCGGCTTGTTCGTGAGAAAACCGTTGGGGCCCCATTCCACGGTGAAACCTTCCTCGTGGAAGGTCTTCATCTTCCCCCCCGGCTCCGCCTCCTTTTCCAGGACGACGACGGAGAGATCATCTCCCCTCTCATCGGCAAATCGCCTGACGTAATATGCCGTTGCAAGCCCGGAGATCCCGCCGCCCACGATGACGACCCTCTTCATTTCCCAGCCCCCGTTCCCGTCGAGGAGGCGGCTGCGTCGAGGAGGTGGCTGAGCACCGCGTCGCCGAGGGCGCTTATGAACAGATCGCATTCGTTCAGGGAATCTGTCCTGATGAAGTTGAGACCGATCTCTTCCGCCATTTCCCTGAACAGCACGTCCATCTCATAGAGAGTCTCCAGGTGATCGGACACGAAGCTGATCGGGACCATGACGAGGTTGTCGAACCACGACTCCCGGACGAGCCGGATCGTTTCTTCCGTTCCCGGCTCGAGCCAGCCCTTCCCGACCCGTGATTGGAAGGAGAGGTAGTGGGTCAAATGAGTAAATCCTTCCATGACGAGCCTGACCGTTTTCTCAACCTGCTTCAGATAGGGGTCCCCCTCCTCGATGACCTTCTTCGGAAGGCCATGTGCGGAGAA
>WVXK01000039.1:10410-15369 GCA_011773515.1 Deltaproteobacteria bacterium | reverse complement strand
CTCCTTCCGCAGGCATCGGGCAAGCTCCCGGAGGGAGGATCCCGTCGTCGTCCTGCTGTAGTGGGGGTAGAGAGGCAGGGCAACGATCCTGGAAGGTGCGTGCTCCTTCGCTTCCCTGACGGCATCACGCGTGAAGGGATACCAGTACCTCATTCCCACGTGGACGGAATAGATATCCTCGCCCTCCTCGTTCAGGTATCTCTCGAGCAGGGCTGCCTGCTTCTGCGTTATCTGGTTCAGCGGCGAACCGCCGCCCATTGTCTCGTACAGGGGCCGGACCTTCCTCGTCCGTATCCCGGACACGATGTAGGCAAAGAGCGTCTGCACGATGACGCCCCCCGGGATCGGTATGATATCCCTGTCCCGCAGGAGGTTGAAAAGAAAGGGGCGAATGGCGCTCAACGTATCCGGCCCGCCCATGTAGAGAAGAATAACGGCCGTCTTTTTCCGATCACCTGGGTTCATTTTCCGTTCTTCTGCCGTGCTTGTGAACCGCCTCGACAAGGGCCTGCGCGTGCCGGACATCGGTGGGGGGGAGGATCCCGTGGCCGAGGTTGAATATGTGCCCTGCCGCGCTCTTCCCCCTCCTGATGATATCTGCGGCGATCTCCTCGATCTTCTTAACGGGGTGAAACAGTGCCGTGGGATCCATGTTTCCCTGGACGATCGCATTTTCCCCCAGAATTGCAGCTCCCTCGTCGATATGAATCCGCCAGTCCAGCCCGTAGACATCGGCACCGAGCTCGCGGATCACGGGCAGAAGGGTGGCGGATTCATTGGCAAAATGGATCACGGGTACCCCTTCCCGGTTCAAGTTGCCGATGATTTCCTGCGTGTAGGGAAACACGTACTTCCGGTAATCCTCCGGGGTGAGGATTCCCGCCCAGGTATCGAATATCTGGACTACCTGCGCCCCCGCCTCGATCTGGGCATTCAGGTAATCGATGACGGTCTTCGTAATTTTCTTCATCAGCTTCCGGTAGACATCGGGTGCCTGGTACATCAGCATCTTCAGCTTTATGAAGTTTTTCGATCCACCGCCCTCGACGATGTAGGACGCCAGGGTGAAGGGGGCTCCCGAGAAACCGATGAGGGGAACCCTCCCCTCGAGCTCCCTGCGGAGCAACCGGATCGCTTCCATGACAAACCCCGTCTTTTCAACGGGGTCGGGGACGATCAGCTTTTCCACGTCCCCCGCCGTCTCGATGGTGAAATCGAGCACGGGACCCGTCCCATCTATGAAGTCGAGCTTCACGCCCATCGCCTCGACGGGAATGAGGATGTCGCAAAACAGGATGGCCGCATCAACCTTCAGGATATCGATGGGAAGGAGGGTCACCTCCGTTGCCAGCTCCGGGCTCTTGCACATCTCCAGGAACGTGTGTTTCCCCCGGATCTCCTTGTACTGGGACATGTACCTTCCCGCCTGCCGCATTATCCATACGGGGACCGTGTCTGCCGGCTCCCCCCTGCACACTTTCATGAAGCGGTAATCGCTCGGTTTCATCGGTATTTATGCTCCTTTTCCATTTTTCTGGATACCATAAACACACCGCCGATTTAATGCAACCTCTAAAACAGCGCTTACGTGGTGATTCGGATCGAGGATTTCAGAAAAACCGGGGACTCCGAAACCCTTCATCCCAGAACTGTGATCTGCACACTATGAACCGGGGCCTTTTCTGCCACTTGCCTTCGCCTCTCTCTCCTTGCGCATTCTCAACGGCACGTAATCGCAGAAAGGTTCCTCCGCAAGGTAATCCTCGTACACCGCATCGGCCCGGGCCCTGCACCCGCCGCAGATCTTCAGGAACTCACAGGAGCCGCACCGGTCCTTGTACGAGGAGAAATCCCGGAGCTTCTGGAAGAGCTCCGAGTGCTCCCATATCTCTTTAAACGACTTCTCCGTGACGTTGCCGGCGAACACGGGGAAGTAGCTGCAGGGCTGCACGTTCCCCCTGCAGTCGATGAAGGCGATGGTCTGGGCGCATATGCATCCCTTCCCTCCCCCCGTGGAAAACTTGAGGGAGCGCCGCTGGAACTTGATCCCCTCCTCCTTTGCCTTTTGCATGACGATCCGGTAGTAGTGCGGGGCACAGGTCGGCCGGACCAGCATTTCCGTCTCGTTCTTCTCCATCTCGTAGTGCCAGTTGAGAATATCCTCGTAATCCTCCTTTGAAATGAGCTCGCTCATGATCTCCTCGCCACGGCCCGTCGGGACGATCATGAACATGTACCACGCCGTCGCCCCCAATTCCTTCGCGAGCCGGTAGGTGTCCGCGATTTCGTGCTGATTTCTCTTCGTAAAGGAGGAGTTGACGATAAACTCGATATCGTGGTTTCTGAAATAGGACGCGGCCCGCAGGGTGCCCTCGAATGCGCCGGGCTGGTTCCTGAAGTCGTCGTGGACGTGTTCGGTAGAACCGTCGAGGCTTAAAGACACGATCCGGATGCCCGACGCCTTGATTTTCCTGCACACCTCGTCGTCCACGAGGACTCCGTTGGTGGCAAGGCACATGCGCAGCCCCTTCTCCGTCCCGTACTCCGCTATCTCGAAAAGATCCTTGCGCAGGAGCGGCTCTCCGCCGGAGAGAACCAGAACGGGGCTGCAAAAGGAGGTGATATCATCGATGAGCGCCTTCGCCCCTTCCGTGTCGAAGACGCTCTCGAAGGAGGACATGGAGGACGCGGACCTGCAATGAACGCAGTTCAGGTTGCACTTTCCCGTGATTTCCAGGGCCAACCACTTCGGAACGAACTCCATTTCGAAAGCTCCTTTGATGACGTTGGTATGAGACTCTCAACTTTTTATTATACTTTATAACAGAAGAGCCGGGAGATATATCGAGCCGACAATCAGAGCCGGCAAGGACCGAGCCGGCAGGGCGCCGTCACTCTATCTTTACCGCTACCCCCCTCCTGTCGAAGCGCTCAAAGAGATACTCGTAAAAGGTCCTCAGGGAGATGCCGAAATCCTCAACAAATGCCCTGTTGTCCCCCACCGAACCCCTGGTGAGCATGTAGAGCTGGTCGTAGGTGAGAGGAAAAAAGCTGAACCGCTCCAGGAGGATGACGAAAGGGTTTATCAGGGGAAGGGGAAGGTTGATCGAACGGCGCCGCTTTCCCATGGCACGGAGGATCTCTGCCAGTATTTCCCTGTAGGTGAAAACCTCGGGGCCCGTCACGGTATACACCCTGTTGACCGCCTCCTCCGTAACCAGCGCCCGGGAGAAAGCCGTCACCACGTCACCCACGAAAACCGGCTGGAGGGGGTACGTGCCATCCCCGGGTATGACCGCGAAGGGTGACTGTTTTATGAGCGACACCAGGGTACTTACGAATCCGTCTCCATCGCCGAAAACGACGGAGGGCCGAAAGATCGTGTAGTGAAAATCGCGGTCGATCAGGTACTGGTCCGCCTTCCACTTGGTGCGGAAGTATTCCGTCTTCTCATCCCAGTCGGCACCGAGCGCGCTCATCTGGACAAAGCGACTGACCCCCTTTTCCCGCGCGGCATCGGCGATATTCTTCGTGGCGTTGAAGTGCAGTTTCTCGAAGGTCACCCCCCTGGAGGGGAAATCCCGTATGATACCGATAAGATTGATAACGGCATCGCACCCGGCAACCCCCTGAAGCAGCTCACCCACGTCGAAGGCATCCCCCTCGACCCGCTCGACGTGATCCCTTACCTCCCGGGGAATCCGGTGCACCGAACCCTTCCGAACGAGCATCCGGACATCGTGCCCGTCGTCTTTTAGCTTTTTCACGAGATGGCCCCCGATAAATCCGGTCCCCCCCGCCACAAAGACACGCATCATGCACCTCCTCTGCTATCCCCATGAGTATTCACCATTATAAAATATTTATCATATATCCGATACGGAAAGAGCGCTCCCACTTTTTAAGATGCCATCTTCGAACGAAATGCATAATCTTTTTCACCACTTTTTTAATCCATTCCTTCCCGTCCGGGGCTTGCCGGGCGAACCTGCCCTTTCGCCTTCAATGGGGGCCTCGTTAATCAATCATTTAATTATCTTTTGTGGCATATGAATTTTTCCTTTACAAACCAGATAAACAGTTATAGAATAAGGAGTAGTTCCCCAAGAAAGACGGGAGGGATCTCAATCCCTCCCCCCTCCTCCCAGAAAAGTCCGGCCCCCCCGCCGGACTTTTCATTTTAAATAGACTTAAGAATCAGTATTTTATACTTAGCCCCGTCGGCGGACGGAAAGCGCGGGGATTTCCCCTGTGATTAACCGTACGTTTAACAGGCAGGGCAACAACTGCTTGATGAATTTCCCCACTCTGCTATAATGAAATCCGGGAAGATCGTCTGAGCGGTGCACTGGCTGCAACCACTCAGGGGAGGGGAAACCGTATGCCTACCTACTCTTACACCTGTAACAAGTGTAAAAACGAGTTCGAGCTCGTGCTCTCGTTCAGAGAGTTCGAAGAGGGGAAACTGGCTCGCTGCCCCGCGTGCAAAAGCAAGGATATCACGCAGAACCTGACGCTGTTCTACGGCAAGACGTCAAAAAAATCCTGACCCTTCTCTTGTCTGGAGTTTTCACGCCGACAGGCGCCCGGGCGATGTCCGGGGGAGAAGCGCACCGTTATTCCCGTCTGAGAGAAGGCGTTTAGAGCACACCCGCTTCTCTCAGGTCCTTCTCGAACGTAAGGGGATTGAAATTGTCCCCGATGACCGTGTGCCCCTCGATGTCCAGGGTTGGCACCACCTTCATGCCGTCGTTGAGCTTCATCACCACGGCTGCCGCATCGGGCTGCTTTTCGATGTCAACCTCCTCGTACTCGATCCCCTTTGACTGGAGAAATTTCTTTGCAGCCCGGCAGTCGGGACACCAGCTCGTCGAATACATGATTATCTTTTTCGCCATCAAGCCAACTTCCCTTCGATTCAACCGGTTCGTTAAGGAAAGCGAAAAGCATGACCAGAAC
>WVXK01000039.1:6885-10377 GCA_011773515.1 Deltaproteobacteria bacterium | reverse complement strand
GGTGTTATCCCCTCGAGGGGGATGCCCCACAGGCGGATTTCCTTGAAGGAGTTCCTCTCCTCGTAGCTCTTCTCGATGATATCCGCCACCTTCACGGGGTCGTCCGTGACGTGGAAAAGGTCGAGATCCTCTTTCACGACGGTCCCCGCCTCCACCATCGTCTTCCTCATCCACTTCAGCAGGCCCCTCCAGTAATCGGTACCCACGACCACGACGGGAAACCTGTCTATCTTCTCCGTCTGCATCAGGGTAAGGGACTCGAAAAACTCATCGAGGGTCCCGAACCCTCCCGGCATGATGACGTATCCCACGGCGTATTTCACGAACATGACCTTTCTCGCGAAAAAGTGCTTGAAGTGAAGGGATTTGTTCTGATACGTGTTTTGCGCCTGCTCGATCGGGATTTCGATGTTGAGCCCTATCGACAGGCCCTTTCCCCTGCTCGCACCCTTGTTCGCCGCCTCCATTATGCCGGGGCCGCCGCCGGAGATGATCGCGAAGCCCCTTTTCGAGAGCAGTTCCGCTATTTTCACCGTCTTTTTATAGTAGGGATCCCTGCTCTTCATCCGGGAACTGCCAAATATCGAAACAGCCGGCCCCACGTTGCGCAAAGACTCGAACCCTTCCACGAATTCGCTCATGATCCTGAAGACACGCCACGTTTCATTTCCCACGCGATCCTCTTTCATTCGATACACCCCCTGATCGATGAGAGTTGTTCGACACCCTCCTTTTCTTTCGACCCTTTTTCGTGCCGCCTTGAGAGGGCCCCGTTATTTTATCCGGTAAGGAAGGCAAGCACCTTCTCGTTGAACTCCTCCCACCTCTCGGCGAAAAGCCGGTGGGGGGCACCCGCGAGGAATTCCAGGCTCGCCCCGGGGATGTTCGCCGCGAGTATCTCGGAGTTCTCAGGCAAAATCAGCCTGTCCGCATCCCCGGTTATGACGAGGGTCTGCGCCCGGATCCGGGAAAGATCGTGATAGGTGGCGTGAGTAGAGATCGCTGCAAGCTGTGCCATATACCCTTTTACATTCTGCTTCCTGTCGAGGGCATAGCGGATGAAGCGATCCACCTCGGGATCATTTCGTTCGATGAAGCCAGGGGTGTAGAGGTACGGGAGCATGTCCCTGAGCGATCCCTCCGGGTCACTCTCGTTGTAGGACCGGAAAACTTCCATGGCCGCAGGGGATGGCTTGACCGAGTGCTCCCCTCCAACACCCGTGCAGGCCAGAACGAGCCGGTCAACCACTTCCGGGTAGAGGATGGCCACCTTCTGGGCTATCAATCCCCCCATCGACACGCCGAGGAGGCTTGCCCTCTCTATCCCGAGATAGGCGAGAAGGTCCCGGACATCCCCCGCCATCTGGTCCGTCGTGTAGGGCCCGGGGGGCACATCGCTTATCCCACAACCCCTGTTATCAAAGAGGACAGCCCGAAAGTGCTGCCGGAAGGCGGGGACCTGGTAGAGCCACTCCCGGTGATCGGAGCCGAGACCGTTTATCATGACCAGGCTCCGATCCATCCCGTCGCCGTATGTCTCGTAGTAGATCGTGAGCCCGGAGAGAGAGGCAAGCGGCATCGCTACGCTCTCCTTTGCTTTTCCAAGACACGGGGCATACAATAAACTTACCCCAACGGACGGGGAAAAATAAATGGATTCTTTCGTGCTGAAGAAAATTATCGACGAACTCAGGGAGAAACTGCCCGGATCTCTCGTGTCGAAGGTCTACCAGCCGGGCAAAAGGGAAATTCTCCTCGAGCTCTGGAAGCCCGGGGGCGGCAACCGCCTCCTGATCTCGGCACACCCCCACCTCTGCTCGGCCCACATAACCGGGAAGGAGCTCAAAAATCCCCTGTCACCGCCCAGGTTTTGCCAGGCACTCAGGAAGCACCTGAGCGGGGCCCGCATCAGGGACATCGAGCTGACCGAATTCGAACGCGCCTTCACGGTGATGTTTCAGGCAAGGGGCGAAGATGGCGAGCCACAACATCACCGCCTCGTGGCCGAGCTGTTCGGAAGGCACGCGAACATAATCCTTCTCGATGAAAGCGGGATTATCCTGAACGCCCTCAACATCGTCACGGAAAGAGATACCAGCGTCCGGGAGATCGCCTCGGGGATCTCCTACCGCCCTCTCCCCCCCCTTCCCAAGACCTTCCTTCCC
This sequence comes from Deltaproteobacteria bacterium, assembly GCA_011773515.1. NCBI lineage: Bacteria > Pseudomonadati > Myxococcota > Myxococcia > Deltaproteobacteria bacterium. The sequence continues at coordinate 8,212 of WVXK01000039.1, read as the reverse complement.
GGCGTGACCATCGAAACGTGCCGGCAGATTCTTACCGACAGCTGGGACGGCATCCCCCAGGCAATTATGAGAGGCGTTTACGGGATCTCCAAAGAGATAGCATCCCAGGTCGCTCCTGGCGGGGATGCGGACGGAAAGGCGCTGCTCGACGCTTTCGGAGAAATCATCCGCGCCTACAGGGAGGGAAGCTACCGGGTGGGCTTGAGGAGGGAGAATAGAGACAGGACAACCCTCCTTCCCGTTATCGCCGGGGCGGTGGTCCCGGGGGAAATAGAGTATTTCGACTCTGCCAACGAAGCGGCGGATACCTTTTTTCACGCCTCCTACCTGCGGGAGCAGTTTCTCTCAATGAAAAACAAGCTCTTAACGGTCCTCCGCAAGAGAAAAAAAAGGGAGGAGAAAAAGAAAGAGAGGGTCAACGAGGACATCCTGAAGCTGGAGTCACTGAAAGAGTTCGGCGTCAAGGGTGAGCTTTTGAAGCAATCCCTCCACATCATGAAAAAGGGGCAGAAGGAGCTTTCCGCGCCGGATTTTTCGACAACGCCTCCCCGGCGGGTGGTGATAGAGCTCGACCCGTCCCTTTCGCCCGTGGAGAACATGAACCGGTATTTCCGGCTCTACAAGAAGGGGCAGCGGGGGATATCGATGAAGACGGGATTGCTGCCCCGGATAGAGGAGGAAATCAGATATCTGAACGGCATCCAGTACTATGTGGAGAAAGCGCAGACCATCGATGACCTCTCGCACCTGGAGAGGGAGATGACCGAATCGGGATACATGAGACGGAGGGCCCGGAAGGAGAAGAAAAGAGAGAGAAAGGGAAAAAGGGAATCTTCCGCCGCGCACGTGGAGAAAAAGCAGGTAGAGGAGTTCACCGTTTACATCGGCAAGAACAACAGGGGAAACGACCACATCGTAAAGAGCATCGCAAGGCCCGGGGACCTGTGGCTGCACGCCAGGCATCACCCGGGAAGCCACGTGCTCATCAAGAAGCCGCGATCCGGGGAAATACCCCCCGGGCTGATCCGCACCTTCGGGGCGGAAGCCGCCAGGAGAAGCGGCGGGGCCCGGGACGGCAAAGTGGAGATCTTCGTGGCGGACGCAAAGGACGTGAGCAAGATTCCCGGCCAGAGGCCGGGGATGGTGCGGGTCAGGCGGTACCGGACCATCATGGTGGAGACAGGAAACGGGAGCCCGGAGTATCAAGGCTAAAAGGGGAGGGGAAAGCGGGTGTGCTGCCAGACGGTAATTCGGAATGCGGAATGCGGAATGAAAACAGTTAACAGTTAACGGTTTACGGTTTCCGGTTGAACGAGAAACGAGAAAC
>WVXK01000039.1:0-6765 GCA_011773515.1 Deltaproteobacteria bacterium | reverse complement strand
GCACAGTTTACAGTTCATGGAAATGCGGAACGCGGATTGCGGAATACCGGCTGATCATTTGGGGCTGCTATCCGGGTTTGGCGGCGGGCTCTTTAATTCTCTCTCTTTTTTGATGAACCGGTTCGTGATGGGCATGCGCCGGTCCTTTCCGAGGCCCCGTTGAGAAATCCGCACACCGGGAGGGGACTGCCGTCTCTTGTACTCGTTTCTGTCCACCATGGCCACGACCTTTTTTACCGTCGCCAGGGGAAATCCCCGCCGCGCGATCTCGTCGATCCCGCAGTCCTCCTCGATATATTCCATCAGGATGGGATCCAGAACTTCGTAGGGCGGCAGTGAGTCGGAGTCTTTCTGCCCCGGCCGAAGCTCGGCCGACGGCTCCTTGGCAAATACCCGTTCGGGAATCACCTTCTTTTTCATCTCTTCGTTATAATGGCGTGCGACCCGGTACACCATCGTCTTGTAGACGTCTTTTATCACGGCAAAGCCGCCTGCCATATCGCCGTAGAGTGTCGCGTAGCCAACGCTCAACTCGCTCTTGTTCCCCGTGGTGAGGACGAGGTGGTGAAACTTGTTGGAGAGGGACATGAGGATCATGCCCCGTATTCTTGCCTGGAGGTTCTCCTCCGTAACGTCCCGTTTCCTGCCGGCAAAGAGGGGATCGAGGGCCGTGACGAAACCGTTGAAGAGACCCTCTATCGGGAGGAGGTGAAATTTTATCCCCAGGTTCCGTGCCAGCTCTCTCGCGTCGTCCGCGCTCTCGGGTAAAGATACGGCCGAGGGCATGGATACACCGATAACGTTTCGCCTCCCGAGAGCCTGCACGGCCACGCAGGCAACGAGTGAAGAGTCTATTCCCCCCGAGAGGCCGATGACCGCCTTCTTGAACCCGTTTTTCCTGACATAATCCCGGGTCCCCGTGACGAGGGCGTCAAATATCTCCCTCTCCAAAACGGGGCGCTCTGCAGAGCCGGCCATCCGGGTTTTTTTCCTTCTCCTTGATTTCCTCACCTCGGGAATATCAACGGTGCGCGGAATCTCGCCGGCAAGACGCATCCTCTTTTCTTCCTCCCGCATCCGGGGGTCGTGCAGCCTGCCCCGGAAAACGCCGGTAGTTTCGACGGTGTGAACTTCCAGGGCTTCCTCGAAGAGGGGGAGGCGCCCCACCACCTCGCCCTTTTCGTTCACGAAGATGCTTGCACCGTCAAACACCAGCTCGTCCTGGCCGCCGCTCATGTTGCACCAGGCGAAAAAGGTCTTCGTGTCGGCCGCCCGTGTGGAAATCATCTTTTCCCGCTGCTCCCATTTTCCGAAATGATAGGGCGAAGCCGAAATGTTCACGATGATCTCCGCACCCGCTGCGGCCTCTACAACGTGCGGCCCGTCAGGATGCCAGATGTCCTCGCATATGGTCACGCCGATCCTGGCCCCGCGGAAGGAAAAAACGAGCGGTTGCCTGCCGGCGCAAAAGTACCTGTTCTCGTCGAAGACGCCGTAATTGGGAAGATACATCTTGTCGTAGCAGGCGTGAATCCTCCCCCTGTGGATGAGGGCGGCCGAATTGTAGATGTGCTCCTCCCTGCGGACAAAACCAACCACGGCGAGGATGTCCTGCGTCTCGGCCGCAATGTCCCGTATGGCCCGCTCCGATTCCTCCACGAAGTCCGGCCTGAGGAGAAGGTCTTCCGGCGGGTATCCGGTAACGGCGAGCTCGGGAAAGAGGACGATATCGGCGCCCCGGAATTTGGCCGCCCGAATGTTGCGCACAATCCTCTCGCTGTTGCCCGTGAAATCACCCACCACCTGATTCAGCTGTGCAATCCCTACCGAAATCATGACCGGCCCTTCCCTGGGGAAACCTTTACACCTATTATTTTTGAACTGGGCGAAAAAGGCAAGGCTTCAACTGCACCGCATGAGGAGGGAAAGCCCGCGAACAGAAAGGCGTCCCCACCCTCCGTACCATTCCGGCAGCCGGCTTATGGTCCCATGTGTGCGGAATTATGAAACTTGCTGTGTATTTTTGTCTCTCATTATGTGGTATACCGAATTACCGGAATTCAAACCGTTTCACAACGGCCCATGAGCAGGAACAGTTCCGTCTATACGGGAGACTATGTTCTCCTGAACGCGTCCAATTTCCTCTACTCCCTCTACGCGACGATATTCATCTTCATGCCGCCCTTTCTCGACAGCATCGGGCTCAGCCCCTCCCGGATCGGATTCGTCATGGCCACGGGAACCTTCGTATCCGTTGCCTTCAAACCCCTGGGGGGTTGGCTTGCCGACAGGACAAACAAGGTCCGTTTCATAATCGGCGGCTCGATCATAGCCTCCCTGTCCACGCTCCCCTGGTTCTTCGTTCAGGCGCCCTCGGGGATGCTCTACCTCTACCGCATCTTCCAGGGCGTTGGGTACTCATTTTTCGCCACCTTCGCCTACGCCCATATCGCCTCCCACGCCCCGCAGGAGAGGCGGGCGGAAGCGCTGGGGGTCTTCGGGTTGTCCTTCTTCATACCCACCGCCATCGGGGGCTGGCTCGGAGAGGCAACAATCGCGGCCTTCAGCTTCAACACCCTCTTCCTCATGGGGGCATGCGTGGCTTTTTCCTCCGCCCTCCCCGCCCTGTGGATGAAAGACCGGGTGAAAAAGGCGGGTATCGGCCCCTCCGGGGTCCTGAAGGTTCTCCGCAGGGATATCCTCGTCTACGTCCTGCTCGCCCTGATTTTCGGCACGACCTTCGGCGGAATCTTCACCTTCCTCCCTCTTTTTCTCTTCAAAGAGGCCAGCGACGGGATTTTTATCTTCCTCCTCTTTTACTCCCTCTCGGTCATCTCGACGCGCACCGTCTGGAGAAAGGTGGTCGACAGCGTGGACAAGGACGTTTCCGCCATCCTTTCCCTCTCCCTGCTCGCATCGGGGACGGCTCTTCTCATGTTCTCCAACGACACGCTGATCCTTATCGTTGCATCGGTCATCACGGGGATCGGGCACGGTTTTCTCTTCCCCTCCCTCTCGGCGCTGATCGTCGACGAGGCGGGAACCGAGAACAGCGGAATAAGCATGGCCCTCTTTACGGGCGCTTTCGACCTCGGCCTGGTGGTAGGATCGGGGGCGCTCGGAATGGTCCTTGAATACGGGGGCTTCGACGTAACCTTTTTCTCCCTGAGCCTCCTGCCCCTGATTGGCATTCCGCTTCTGTTCAGGAAACGGGGGAAAAGTATCTCTCCCCGGCCAGCCTCTTCAGGGAAAGGAGAGTAGAATTGGGCTATAATGTACGGTAGCCCGACACACGACTGCAGAAAAGTGGAGAAAACATGATTTTCGAGAGTTTTTTGTTCAGGCTCCTGGGGAACTTCTTCTCCATCATGCTCATTTCTTATGGCTTTTCGGGCATCACCGTTGCTTCCGTGAGAGACGGTATCCTGGCGGCGATAATACTCGGGCTCATCAACGCCTTCATCAAGCCCGCCGTCTTTCTCATCACCCTGCCGATAAACATCCTTTCCCTCGGCCTCTTTACCCTCCTTATCAACGCATTCATGCTCAAAGTCGTCGACTGGATGATCCCCGGTTTCAGCGTCGAAGGATTCCTGACAGCGCTTTTTGGGGCCCTAACGGTGAGCGTCGTGTCGACAGTGATAACCTACATCGCAACCAGGTACCAGGATGTGAGGACGTACAGGTGGTAAGGGACGTGGAAGGGACGGGATCCACTCACATCGACAGGAAAAAGGCAAACGAGGCAAAGAAAATCAGGGCTGCAACGCTGTCGCTCGGGACCGGCATTTTTCTCTCCATCGCAAAATTTGTCGTCGCTATCATCACGGGGTCCCTCGGCGTCCTCTCCTCTGCGATAGACAACATAGGGGATATTTTCATGTCCGCCGTAACCCTGGTATCCGTGAAAAAATCCGCCGCCCCTCCCGACAAGGAGCACCCTTACGGCCATGGAAAGGTAGAGGCGCTGGCAACGGCATTCCAGGTGGCCGTCATCAACGCCATCGGTGCCTGGATAATCTACGAATCGATCCGGCGTTTCATCGTGGGCCAGGGCCCGAGACAAACCGAGGCCGGGATCGGCACGATGATTTTATCCATCGTGGTGAGCTTCATCGTCGCACGAAAAATCGAGCGCACGGGGCGCGAAACGGGATCTCCCGCCCTCACGGCGGACTCTCTGCACTTCAAGACGGATGTCTACTCCGGTGCTGGCATCCTCATCGCCCTCCTGCTCGTCAAGGTAACGGGTAACCCCCTGTTCGACTCCCTTGCCGGGCTCATCGTTGGCATATTCATCATTCAGGCGACGTTCCCCCTCATAAAGGGGGTGCTCGACGACCTCCTCGACAGGGAACTGCCCGAGGATGTAAAGGAGGTCATAAATGATATAATAGACAGGCACAGGCCCATGGTCGTGGACGTCCACGCCCTGAGGACGCGCAGCGCCGGTTCCATGAAACACATAGATTTCCACCTCGTCGTCTGCAGGCTCGCGACGGTGGATGAGGCCCACAGCCTGGCGGAACACCTCGAAATGGAAATTGAAGACTCGCTCGGAGATTCTCACGTGGTCACGCACATAGACCCATGCAAGGAAGAGTGCCCCATGGAAGGCATATGCGAGGGGCTGCGTGAGAAGATGATGAACCTCAGGAAACCCGGCAAGGAGAGGGACCGGGAAAAGTATTTCTTCGATGATTGACCCCGCGAAGGAAATGTGCGAACCACACACTCCCGAAAAAACAATTTCCAAAGGGAGAAAATCATGAGACTGTCTCTATTGATCGTCTTTATCGTCATCGGCGGCGTTGGAATTTTCGCACTGCAAAACCAGAACAGCCTTCAGGTAAGGTTTCTGAAATTCGTCTGGGAAACATCGCAGAGCATCGTGATAATGGCGTCGGTAACCCTGGGGCTTATCGGGGGGATACTCGCCATGGTTCCCGGGTCGATCAGGAGGTGGCGGAAGCTCAGGAACCTCGAGAAGATCGTGGCGAACATGAAAAAGCACACAGACGCAACCATGGAGGATCGGGAAAGCTGAAAAGAAGGAAACCGGCGGACAGCCCCCTGTCGAACGAATGGGAACGAAGGGTACTGCAGGCGCTCTACCTTTTCTACAAAGAGTTCGGCCCCGGTGCAGCGCCCAACATGAAGGGCCTCGATAAGGAGGCGGGGATCATGAGGCACGAGCTGGAAGACGCCGTCAGGTCCCTCCGGGCCAAGGGGCTCATCGAATACTGGGAGCTCGCCCCCGCTGTCAGGCTTACGGAAGAAGGGCTCCTCCTTGCAATTTCCATGGAAAAGGGCCGTGAAGAAAAAGATTGAGCAGATGGAGGAGGCGCTCTCGATCAGGAACGCCCCCGGAAGAGCAAAGCGCAACAGGGAAAACCCGGTGGACAATCTCATCCGGACCATCCTCTCCCAGAATACCAACGGACCCCTGCGGGACCGGGCATACGCCTCCCTGAAAGAGCGGTTTCCCACCCATGAGGCGATCGCAGCGGCACCCCCGGCGGAAATCGCCACGGCGATACGGGTTGCCGGCCTGGCAAATCAGAAAAGCACCGCGATTCGGGATGCTCTCGCCGGGATGAGAAGGCAGGGGGGGGAGATAAGCCTGGACTTCTTGAAAGACGTGCCAACCCAGGAGGCCATTGACTACCTCACGGGATTCAGGGGGATCGGCGATAAAACGGCTGCCATCGTGATGCTGTTCAGTTTCGGCCGCAAGACCTTCCCCGTCGACACGCATATTCAGCGGATCGCAAAGCGCGTGGGCCTGGTACCCCATACCTACACGCCCGAAAAGATACGGAGGGCCGTTGAGCCCTGCATCACGGAAGGCCTGGCGCAGCAACTCCACGTAAGCCTCATCCGGCTCGGGAAGAGCGTCTGCAGGCCGAAGGAACCCGCGTGCAACAGCTGCCCGCTGCGCTCATTGTGTAAATTCGCAAGCGGGGGGGGAGAGAGCAATTGATTCTGGTAACGTGTGTCCAGGCGCTTCTCATCGCCTTCTATACCCTCGTAATCGGCTCGGCAATCGTGTTGCTCGTTCTCATCGTCCGGATTCCGGGAATCCAGAACACAGCCTACAGCCTTTCCAAGATATACTGTGTGCTCTCCCTGAAGACCTGTTTCGTCAAATTACGGGTCAAGGGAATCGAGAATATAGATCCGAACGGGCAATACGTGTTCATGTCGAACCACGTGTCTTACTTCGACATTCCCGCCGTGGCCATGGCCCTCCCCAACCAGATGAGATGGGTGTACAAGAAAGAACTCGCAAAAGTACCCTTTTTTGGGTGGGCGGTAAAGTCGATCGGCCACATCCTGGTGGACCGGGGAAACCGGTCCCAGGCAATAGAGAGCCTCAAGAACTCCCTCTCCCGTCTTTCCGGCAACGCATCGATCATGATATTCCCGGAAGGAACGAGGAGCAAATCGGGTGACCTGTTACCCCTCAAGAAGGGAGGCTTTCACATCGCCCTGCACAGCGGATTTCCCATCGTCCCGGTAGCCATCAGGGGAAGCGGTGACATCATGAGGAAGGGCACCTTCAGGATCAACCCCGGGACGATCGAAGTTGAAATATTTTCGCCGATAGAAACGGATGGATACGGGACGGGCCGGATACACGAGCTGGTAGAGAGGGTGCAGAAGGTAATGCAGGAGGGGGTAAACAGAGAAGCAGCTCAAAGCAACCCGTCCCGGGAATAGCCCGGTTCGGGCAGCAGGTCCCCGCCAGAAGGAACACCGAAC
>WVXK01000038.1:352-1165 GCA_011773515.1 Deltaproteobacteria bacterium | reverse complement strand
GGCTAGGGCTCCCGACGCGGTGACGACGATGATGGTGATGATGAACGGGACGATGTCCATAAGCTAGGAAGGGCAGCAGACGCAATTAAAGCTTTGAGCTGCGGTGGCGGATGCGCTTCGTTCCCGTTTTTCGGCCAGAACCCGGTGCTGACCCGGGGCAAGGATGGGTTTCTCGGCGGCGTGGCCATGGCCAGGACTGGTGTGGCTGCAGGCAGCGTTCTCGCGTCCGTTGGTGAGAGCCTTCGGTCTTCTCTTGTGAATCGACTTTCGTTGCGAAGAAGATAAAACGGAGTTGCGCATCTTGCTCTATGCATTGTTGGTGTGGCCGTCGATGGACATTGAGCGACGTTCGATCTTGCGCAAGGGCTTTCCGCTTCTGCTGCTCGGGTTGTTCGTGTTTCTCATCTACACCTATTTTTTCGTGGGGTTCAGCGAGTTCACGACGATTCTGCTGCTCGTCGATCCGGTGGTCTACGCCTTGGCTTTCCTCACGTTCCTGCTGAGCACGACTTTCTACGCGTTGACGTGGTCGGATCTGTTGCGGGTGCTTTCCGTGACGACGACATTTCGGAGGACGTTGCTGTTCACGTGGGTCGGCGCGTTCGTAGACTTGCTGATTCCCGCTGAATCGGTGAGCGGCGAAGTGTCCCGTGCGTATCTGATGCACAAGGATTCTCACGATGATACGGGGAAGATCGTGGCTTCAGTGGTGAGCCACCGCATTCTTTCCATGGCGACGACGTTGGGTGGCCTCATCGTGGGGTCCGTGGTTTTTATTGTGCAGTACGAACCGTCCGGGTTGGTGGTCAGCTT
>WVXK01000038.1:0-137 GCA_011773515.1 Deltaproteobacteria bacterium | reverse complement strand
GAAGTCGGGGTGGTGGAGATTGTGATGGCGACGCTGTATCGGCTGCTGTTGCCCGGGGTTCCTCCGGCCACCATTGCGGCGGCGACGATCTTGATTCGGGCGTTGACGTTGTGGGCGAAGCTCATCATCAGCGGGGT
>WVXK01000037.1:48723-49430 GCA_011773515.1 Deltaproteobacteria bacterium | reverse complement strand
GGTCCAAAAAACAGCGCAGCGCTCAAGGCTGTTGGCAACAACTTCGACGAGGTCCTCGATTATGGCTTCTTCGGCTGGATCGCCAAACCCCTCGTGCTGCTTCTCAAGTATTCGAACTCGATAACCGGAAACTATGGAATCGATATCATCATCCTGACGATAATCATAAAGATTCTCTTCCACCCCCTGACCCAGAGAAGCTTCGCTTCCATGAAGAAAATGCAGGATATTCAGCCGGTTATAAAAGAGCTGCAGCAGAAGTACAAAGGGGACAAGGCACGTTTGAACCAGGAGGTGATGAGCCTCTACAAGACGTACAAGATAAACCCCCTCTCCGGCTGCATGCCCATGATTCTGCAGATCCCGGTCTTTTTTGCCCTCTACAAGGCCCTTCTGGTTGCAATAGAGCTCCGCCACGCCCCCTTCATGTGGTGGGTAACCGATCTGTCCGCCCCCGAGCACCTGTACGATTTCAACCTCTTCGGGTTCCTCGTTCCCATCCGGCTCCTCCCGCTTTTGATGGGCCTGTCGATGTACTTCCAGCAGAAGCTGAACCCGTCGGGGGGCATGGATCCGACGCAGCAGAAGGTGATGAACTTTCTTCCCCTGATCTTTACCGTTATGTTCTGGGGATTTCCAAGCGGACTGGTCATCTACTGGCTCGTGAACAATATCATATCGATCGGCCAGCAATATTTCCTGTTGAA
>WVXK01000037.1:47243-48681 GCA_011773515.1 Deltaproteobacteria bacterium | reverse complement strand
GACGATACCATTGTTGCACCGATCACGCCACCGGGTCATTCCGGCGCGGGCCTCGTGAGAATTTCCGGCAAAATGGCGCCCTCCATCCTTGCATCCCTTTCAAGGGACGCGGGTGGGGTCAAGCCAAGGCATGCACGCCTCACGAAGATCTTCGATCCCAGAAACGGAGAGCTCATCGACCGGGGGATCGTCGTCTACTACCGGTCGCCGGAGAGCTACACCGGCGAGGACGTGGTCGAGATATCCTCACACGGCAACCCCGTCATCATGTCGGCGATATGCGAGGGGGCCGTCTTCCTGGGAGCGAGGATCGCCGAACCGGGCGAGTTCACGAAAAGAGCGTTTTTAAAGGGAAAAATTGACCTTTCCCAGGCAGAGGCGGTTCAGGAACTGATCGCGGCGCGCACGATGCTTGCTGCCCGGGCAGCCCAGAGGCGGCTGGAGGGGGGCCTCAAGGAGGCGGTTTTGCGGATACGGAGCCGGCTCCTTGCGGCCCTGGTCCAGCTCGAAGCGGCCGTCGATTTTCCCGAGGAGGAGCTGGAGATCCTCTCCGCGGGGGGGATACGGGAGCTGCTTGCCGGTGCGCTGAAAGACATAGGGGGCCTCCTCGATACCTTCAGGATCGGAAGGATGCTCGCGGAGGGTGCGAAAATAGCCATCATCGGGAAGCCGAACGTGGGGAAATCGAGCATTTTGAACTCCTTTTTGCGGGAAGAGCGGGCGATCGTATCCCCCCGGCCGGGAACGACGCGAGACTACATATCCGAGGTGATGCACGTGAGGGGAATACCCATCGAGGTTATCGACACGGCGGGGATACGGGAGGGAGCATCCGATATCGTGGAGACCGAGGGGGTGAGCCGCTCCAGAAAGATAATCGAGGGAGCCGACCTCGTCCTGTTCGTCGTCGACGGGAGCAGGGAGCTGACCGCGGAAGACGGGGTGACGGGGGCGGCCTTGGCGGGAAAGCAGTTCATCCTGGTGGTGAACAAAAAAGACCTGGGCCTTCTGGTTTCCGGTGAGAGCTTCCGGGAAGCGGCGGGCTATTTTGGCTCCGTTTCCGTATCGGCGAAGACGGGGGAGGGGATCGACCTCCTCGAGGAGCGCGTGTACCGGGCGATCCTGGGGGAGGAGGATCCGGCGTCCGCAGAGGTCCACGTGGGCAACCTGCGGCAGAAGGAGATGCTGGAGCAATCCGCCGGGTACCTCGAAGCAGCCGTCAAAGGGATCGAGCAGCAGCTTTCCCCGGAGCTCGTTTCCCTCGAGGTTAAGGATGCGGCATCCTCTCTGGGAGGGATCATCGGGGAGATAACGACAGAGGAGGTGCTGGAGGGGATCTTCTCGTCTTTCTGCATCGGAAAGTAACCGTTCCACGTGGAACATGAGCCGATATACAAGAAGAAACGGGAGGTTACGTGGTCCGGAGAGAACGGGGCCC
>WVXK01000037.1:25149-47233 GCA_011773515.1 Deltaproteobacteria bacterium | reverse complement strand
TACCTGTATCCGAAGGAATATGACGTGATCGTCGTAGGCGGCGGCCACGCGGGGTGCGAGGCGGCCCTGGCGGCGTCACGGATGGGTGCCGGGGTCCTGCTGTTGACCATAAACCTCGACGCGATCGGCCTGATGTCCTGCAATCCGGCGATAGGCGGGCTTGCGAAGGGCCACCTCGTTCGCGAGGTGGACGCGCTGGGCGGCGAAATGGGGAAGAACATCGACAGGACGGGCATTCAGTACCGGCAGCTGAACACCAGCAAGGGCCCGGCGGTGCGCTCCTCGCGCGCCCAGGCAGACAAGCAGCTCTACCGGCTGAGGATGAAACGGGCGCTCGAGGGGCAGGAGGGGCTCGACGTGAAGCAGGCGATGGTGGACTCCCTCGTGGTGTCGGGAAACGCCGTGGTCGGGGTTGACACCAACATAGGCATCCGGTACCTGGGCAGGACGGTGGTTATTTCCACCGGGACCTTCCTGAAAGGGCTCGTGCACATCGGACTCGTGAACTTCCCCGCGGGGAGGGCGGGGGACTTTCCCGCCGTCAAGCTGTCCGATTCCCTGAGAGCCGCGGGATTTGAGGTAGGCCGGCTGAAGACGGGGACGACGCCGCGCCTGGACGGCAAGACCATCGATTTTACCCGCATGACACCCCAGTGGGGCGACCCGGACCCCATCCCCTTTTCCTTCGAAACGGAAAAGGTCGACCGGCCCCAGGTCCCCTGTTACATCACCTACACGAACGAAAGGACCCACGAGATCATTCGGAGCGGGCTCGACCGGTCCCCCCTCTATACGGGTGTGATACGGGGAATCGGGCCGCGGTACTGCCCCTCGATAGAGGACAAGGTCGTGCGCTTTGCCGACAAGGAGCGGCACCAGGTTTTTCTCGAGCCCGAGGGCCTGAGGACGGCGGAGTACTATCCGAGCGGGGTAACGACGAGCCTTCCCACCGACATTCAGGTCCGGATGCTGCGTTCGATACCGGGGCTCGAGGGGGTGGAGATCATGCGCCCCGGCTACGCAATCGAGTACGACTTCGCGGATCCCGTGCAGCTGAAGCACTCCCTGGAGACAAAGATCGTGGACAACCTCTACCACGCGGGACAGATCAACGGGACGTCGGGCTACGAGGAGGCGGCGGCCCAGGGCCTGATCGCGGGCGTCAACGCAGCGCTGCGGGTTCAGGGAAAAGACCCGGTGGTGCTCGACCGGTCTCAGGCCTATATCGGGGTCCTCATCGATGACCTGGTGACCAAGGGCGTGACGGAACCCTACCGGATGTTCACCTCCCGGGCGGAGCACCGGCTTCTGTTGCGGGAAGACAACGCAGACCTGCGGCTCACCGAGATCGGGCATGCCGCGGGCCTCGTCGCCGGGGATCGCTACGAGAGGTTTTCCCGCAAGAAACGGGATGTTTCCGCCCTTCTCGACTATCTGAGAAAGACCCGGATAGGCGAGGAACATCCCCTGTCACGGGCGCTTGCGGGGATGGGCTATCCCCCCGTGAGGCAGGGTACGGACCTGCAGACCGTTTTGAAGAGGCCGGAGGTTACCGCCTGGATGGCGGCCTCCTCTGATCCCCAGATGGCGGGCTTCGACGCTTCGGTCCTGGCCCAGGTGGAGCTTCAGGTCAAGTACGACGGCTACATCAAGAGGCAGATGGCGGAAGTGAAGAAATTCAGGAAGATGGAGTCGCTGAAGATACCCGAGACCTTCGATTATGCCGCCCTCCCCGGGCTTTCCCGGGAGGTGAAGGAGAAGCTGGAAAGGGTGCGGCCCGCCTCGGTGGGACAGGCCTTGAGGATACAGGGGGTAACGCCCGCTGCCGTGACGATCCTCCTGGTGGGGCTGAAAAAAATCTCCGCCGGCATCGGATGATGGATTACGAAGGACTGGTACGACGCTACTTCGGGGAGGCGGGCGTATCCCTATCCCCCCGCACTGCAAGGAAATTTTCCCTCTACATGGAGGAGCTCTTCCGCTGGAACGAGAAAATCAACCTCACGGCGATCAACGACCCCGACGAGGCCGCGGTGAAGCTCTTCGTCGATGCGACCTACCCATCGTCCCTCATCGAACCGGGGGATCGGGTTCTCGACATCGGCTCGGGAGCCGGGTTTCCCGGTATGGTGATGGCGCTTTTGTGCCCGGATGCATCCTTTACGCTCGCTGAAGCGAGATTCCGCAAGATAGCTTTTTTAAAAAGGATAAGAAAGATCACCGGGGCCGAAAATGTGGTTTTTTTCGAGGGGGCCCTCAAAAAGGCCGACGCCGGCGCCCTCGGCCCGTTCGCCCGCATAACCTCGCGGGCAACGGCCGCGCCGGAGCGCATCGCGTCGCTGGGTAAACACTTCCTCTCCGAGCAAGGGACCCTGATCATCATGGGGGGCAGGGGAGAGGGCGCGTCCTATAAGGGGATCGTTTTCGACAGGGCGGTTTCCTACACGCTCCCCGGCGGCTTCGGCGAACGGAAGATGTGCCTCTTTAAAAGGGGGTGAAGGGGGCCGCTTTCCGTGCTTCTCAACCTCCATGCCCCGTAACGTGTTGTTTTGCGATAAAAAATGGTTTCACGTTCCACGTGGAACATTAACGCTTTACGAGCGGGCCAAGGTGTGTTAAAAGCGATTAAGTCGTGGAGGAAACGGATGCGGGTTATCAGCGTGGCGAACCAGAAGGGCGGTGTGGGCAAGACGACCACCGCGGTCAACCTCGCCGCCTCGCTCGCCGTGATGGAGAGGCGGGTGCTCCTCATCGATATGGACCCCCAGGCAAACTCCTCGTCCCACCTCGGTATCCCCGAAGAGGCGCACGTCTCCCACAACGTCTATTTTGCCCTGATCGAAGCGAAGCCGCTGAAAAGCCTGATTATCGAAACCCGCTTCCCGAACCTCTCGCTGGTTCCCGCGGGGCCCGACCTGGCGGGAGCGGAGATCGAGCTGGTCAACGTCGACAGGAGGGAGAGCAGGTTCCGTCGATCCATCTACGAGTTCTCCCTCGATTTCGACCCGATCATCATCGATTGTCCGCCGTCGCTGGGGCTTTTGACGGTGAACGCCCTGACCGCTTCCGATTCGATCATCGTCCCCCTGCAGTGCGAATACCTGGCCATGGAGGGGCTGGGCAGGCTCATGCGGACTGTCGAGATGATCAGGGACTCGTTGAACCCCTCCCTCGACATCGAGGGGATTCTGCTGACCATGTTCGACGTCAGAAACAACCTGGCCCATCAGGTGGAGGAGGAGATCCGGGGCCATCTGGGCGATATGGTCTTTCGGACGGTGATCCCCCGGAACGTGAGGATCAGCGAAAGCCCGAGCTTCGGCAAGCCCGTGCTCATGTATGCCTATTCGTCGAAGGGGGCCGTGAAATACATTGATTTTGCGCAGGAACTGATGGAACGATGGGGACAAGGAGAGATGGTATGAAGAAAAAGGTGTTGGGGAAGGGGCTGGAAGCCCTTATCCCGAGGGCTCAGGAGGGAAGGCGTGAGTATGACATGATCCCGCTCGCCCAGATACGGCAGAACCCGAACCAGCCGAGAAAGAACTTCAAGCCGGGGACGCTCGCGGAGCTCGTGCACTCCATTAAAGAGAAGGGGGTCATTCAGCCGATACTCATAAGAAAGGTCGCTGCGGGGTATGAGCTCGTAGCGGGGGAGCGGCGGCTCAGGGCGGCAAGGGAGGCGGGGCTGGAGACGATCCCTGCGGTGGTGAGAAACATCACGGAAGGGGAAGCGCTGGAGATGGCCATCATAGAGAACGTGCAGAGGGAGGACCTGAACCCGATGGAGGTGGCGGAGGCGTTCGCCACGCTCGGGAGCGACTTCGGGCTCTCCCAGGAGGAGATTGCCGCGAAGGTGGGGAAGGAGCGGCCCACGGTGGCAAACTACCTCCGGCTGCTGAAGCTGCCCCTTAAGATTCGCGAGGGCATCGTGGAGGAGAAGATTTCCATGGGCCATGCGAAAGCGATCCTCACGGTCTCTCCGGAGCCGCTCATGCAGGAGGCGTACAGAAAGATCGTGGCGAGAAGCCTCTCGGTGCGCCAGGCGGAGGTCTTATCGAGAAGCATTATGAGAAACAGAAAAAAGGGGTTGAAAAACAAAGAAAATATTTTGCCTGTCGAGGTGAGGGAGCTGCTCGTGGAGCTGCAAAAGAGGCTCGGTGCGCGGGTCAAGATGCGAGGAACGATCAGAAGGGGCGTGATCGAGATACACTATGCGAGCATGGATCAGCTCGACGGCATCGTAACCAAGATCAAAGGGGAATGAGGAGACCTATTCATGATCAAGAGAAAGGAGAGGAGAAACATGGAGAACCATCTGCCGGACCTCGATATCGACGCGTTCATCGGCGAGGGGACCTACTTTGAGGGAAAGTTTTCCTTCAAGGGTGTCGTGAGAATCGATGGTTCGGTGAAGGGTGAGCTCAAGTGCGATGGCACCCTGATCATCGGTGAGACGGGCGTCCTCGATGCCTCCATTGCGACCCGGGATGCGATCATACGGGGGAAGGTCAACGGGGATATCAAGGCCGAGGGGCGGCTCGAGCTGAAAGCCCCCTGTGCCGTCGTGGGAGACATGACCGCACAGACCCTGGTCGTGGAGGAGGGCGTGAGCATCGATGGGAATGTCGTGACGGGTGGAGAAAGGCTCGCGCCGGTGCGGGAAGGGTCGGTGCTGGCAACGGAGGAGATGGAGACGACAGAGACGGCAGATGGGTGAGGGGGTAGGCAGCACGCAGCCGGGAGCAGGCCGGTAAGGTTCGAGGGAAAGCGGTTGCCTTCTGCGCATTCAGTGTTATAATCGTTCCTCTATCACCGTGTGGTTCCGCAGACACGAAATTAGTTCTTGACAAAAAACAGGGTTATGTGATAACGATTTTGCGTTTTGTTTTGCTCTATCTCCTGAAAATTTCCCGAATAACAAGGAGATCTTTTCCGTGGAGATGATTTCTAAAATACTGGAAGTTCTGGAGATAAACAGCTTCGTTTTCCTCCAGATGGCCCTCGTCATCTCCCTCTCATATCTGGCGGGGAAGTTTCTCATAAAGCCCGTGCTGCGCACGTTCGAGGAGAGGGAGAACAGGACCACCGTCCCCATGGAGCAGGCCAGGGAGATGCTCCGGGATGCCGAAAACAAGGCGTCCGATTACGAGGCACGGCTGAAGGCGGCGAACCAGGAGGCGATCACCCGGAAGCGGGCGAGAATAGAAGAGGTGGCGAGGTCCGAACGGCAGCTGATCGGGGAGGCACGGTCGGAAGCCGAAAGGAGCGTCGAGGAGGTCAAGGAGAAGATAGGGGCGGAAAGCGATGCGGCCCTTGAGATCCTGCGCGAAGAGTCCCAGGCCATAGCCAGGGCGATCGTCGAGAAGATCCTCGGAAGGAGTATCGCGTGAGGGCGCTCCTGTATTTTTTGTTTGTCCTGGCGGCACTCGTTTCCACCGGGCTCGCGACGGCGGCCGAGCCGGGGCAGGGGGGCCTGCCCTGGGCCAACATCGTAAAGCAGGCCCTGAACTTCGGGATACTCGTGGGGATTCTCGTCTATTTCCTCCGGAAGCCGATTTCGAACTTCCTGAAGGACAGGCGGGAGATTCTCATCAAGGCGATGGAAGAGGCGGAGCGGGCAAACAAGGAGGCGAGGGAGAAGCTCGCGCAGGTTGAAGATAAGCTTGCCCATCTCGACAAGGAGGTGGAAGAGCTGAACAGGGGCATGGAAAAGGAGGCCGAGGGAGAGTTCGAGAAAATAAAGTCGCTCACCAAGGACGAGATAGAGCGGATACGGGAGCAGGCGACGGTGGCGGCGGAGCAGGCGGTGAAGAAGGCCCGGGAGGAGCTGAGAAAGGAAGCGGCGGAGCTTTCCATCAAGTCGGCCGAGGAGATCGTGTCCAAGACGATAACGGAAGAGGACCAGAAAAAGTTTATCAAGGAGAACCTGGAAAAGATTAAAGGAGCGCAGGAGTGATTATCAGCGCGGTGGCGAAGAGGTACGCGAAGGCCATTTTCGAAATAGGGATGGAGGAGGGGACCTACCGGGAGCTTCTCGAGGAGATCCAGGATTTTTGCGATACCCTGGATGAAAACAGGGAGGTGAAGGACGCCATCGAGTCCTCCGTGTTCAATGCGCGGGAAAAGCGGGACGTCCTCGACGCGCTCCTCGGGAGAAAGAACTACAGGGAGGCAACCAACCGATTTCTCCGTCTCGTCTTCGAGAAGAAGCGGATACCTTTCATAAGGCAGATTCTCGACGGATTCAAGGCGCTGGTGGAGGAGCTCGAAGGAATAGAGCGCGTAGCGGTGACGGTCCCGAAGCCCCTCAGCGAGACGGAGCGGGATGGGATCCTGCAGGTTCTCTCCGAAAAGATGGGGAAGAAAATCGTGCTGGAAGAGATGGTGGAGCCCGCAATCATCGGGGGTATGATCATCAAGGCCGGCTCGACGGTCTACGACGGGAGCGTGAAGAACCAGATTCACAAGCTTGGAGAAAATCTAAAAAAGGGGCGGTAGAGAATCATGAGTATCAGGGCAGAAGAAATTACGGAAATCCTGAAAAAACAGATCAAGGGGTTTGAGAAGGAGATCGACGTCGCGGAAACCGGTATCGTTCTCTCCGTGGGCGACGGTATCGCGCGGATATACGGCCTGGAAAACGCCATGGCCGGAGAGCTGCTCCAGTTCCCCGGTGACATCATGGGCATGGTGCTCAACCTCGAGGAGGACAACGTCGGCTCTGCCATACTGGGCGAGGACTTCCACATCAAAGAGGGGGACCTGGTCAGGCGCACGGGAAGGATCGTCGAGGTCCCCGTGGGCGACGCGCTCGTGGGCCGCGTCGTGGACCCTCTGGGCATGCCGATTGACGGCAAGGGGCCGATCGAGGCGACGGAGTCGAGAAGGGTGGAGCTGAAAGCGCCGGGCATCGTCAGGAGACAGCCCGTGAAAGAGCCCCTTCAGACCGGCATCAAAGCCATCGACTCGATGATCCCCATCGGCCGGGGGCAGCGGGAGCTGATCATCGGCGACCGGCAGACGGGGAAGACGGCGATAGCCATCGATACGATCATCAACCAGAAAGGGCAGGATGTCATCTGCATTTACGTTGCTATCGGGCAGAAGCGGTCCACCGTCGCGCAGGTGGTGGACAAGCTCCGGCAGTTCGGCGCAATGGACTACACGATCATCGTGTCCTCAACGGCAAGCGAGCCGGCGCCCCTGCAGTTCATCGCCCCCTATTCCGGCTGCACCATGGGGGAGCACCTGCGCGATAACGGCAAGCACGCTCTCTGCATATACGACGACCTTTCGAAACATGCCGTGTCCTACCGGCAGCTGTCCCTCCTTCTCCGGCGGCCTCCCGGCCGGGAGGCGTTTCCCGGTGACGTCTTCTACCTCCACTCGCGGCTGCTCGAGCGGGCGGCGAAGATGAGCGATGAAGAGGGAGGCGGGTCCCTCACGGCCCTGCCGATCATCGAAACCCAGGCGGGAGACGTGTCTGCCTACATTCCCACGAACGTCATATCCATCACCGACGGCCAGATCTACCTCGAGACGGACCTCTTCTACGCGGGCATTCGTCCCGCCGTCAACGTGGGCCTGTCGGTTTCGCGGGTGGGAGGCAACGCCCAGATCAGGGCAATGAAGCAGGTGGCGGGGAGGTTGCGGCTGGACCTTGCCCAGTACAGGGAGATGGCGGCATTCGCCCAGTTCGGTGCCGACCTGGACCGCGCCACGCAGATGCAGCTGGCCCGGGGGTCGCGGCTCACCGAACTGCTGAAGCAGGCCCAGTACGAACCCTTCCCCGTTGAGCGGCAGACCCTCATTATCTTTGCGGGGACGAACGGGTATGTCGACGAATACGACCTGTCCCTGCTGCCGCGGTATGAGGAGGAGCTGTACGCGTTCATGGAGACGAAGCACCAGGATATATTCGACGAGCTGCGCGAGAAGAAGGAGATAGCCGACGATCTTCGGACAAAAATCGAGAGCGCCCTTGAAGAGTTCAGGGGCATATTTCAGGCTTAAGCAGGAGCCGGACCCAGGAGATGTCATCACTTCGGGCAATAAGAAAGCGGATCACATCCGTTAAGAACACGCAGCAGATAACGAAAGCGATGAAGATGGTATCCGCGGCGCGTCTGCGCCGGGCCCAGGACGCCATCATGGCGGCTCGGCCCTACGCCTTCAAGATAAGGGAAGCCGTCTTCGACCTTGCCTACAGGGTGGACGTGACCGCCCACCCTCTCCTTTCGCCACGGGATGTGCAGAAACAGGGGGTGCTCATCATCACGTCCGACAGGGGCCTGTGCGGAAGCTTCAACAGCAGCGTCATAAAGGAGCTCTACACCCACCTCCAGCGGGAGGAAGGCAGCTTCGAAGAGGTGGGCATCTACACGGTGGGAAGGAAGGCGAGCGAGTTCTTCAGGAGGCGGCGGAAAAACATAAAGAAGGATTACCTGAACGTCCTGGCGAACGTGACCTTTGCCGTGGCGGAAGAGCTCTCGCGGGAGGTGACGGATGACTTTCTCCGCGGGGAGATAGACGAGCTCATCGTCTATTTCAACGAGTTCAGGTCGGTCATATCCCAGAGAGTGACGGTGGAGAAGCTGCTTCCCATAGAAGTGGAGAGGAAGGAGGATGAGTTTCCCGTGGAGTTCATCTTCGAGCCGGGAAAGGACGAGATCCTCGCGACGCTCCTTCCGCGCTACGTGGCGACCCAGATTTTCCGCTACCTTCTCGAATCGGCGGCGGGCGAGCACGGTGCGAGGATGACGGCCATGGACGCGGCAACGAACAATGCGAGCGAAATGATCGATAAGCTTACCCTGCAGATGAACAGGGCAAGGCAGGCCTCTATCACGAAGGAGCTGATGGAGATCATCGGCGGCAAAGAGGCGATCGAGCACGGATAGAACCATCGGGTACACACCTCCCCAGGGGAGGGAAAACTGCAGCAGGAGGAAGTGGATTATGAACATAGGAAGAGTCGTCCAGGTCATCGGGCCTGTCGTGGACGTTGCCTTCGAGCCGGGGAAGCTGCCCGCTCTGTTCAACGGCGTACACCTGACCAATCCCAGCATCAGCGACAAGGAGTGGAACCTCGTGGTGGAGGTCGCCCAGCACCTGGGGAACAACGTCGTGCGCTGTATCGCTATGGACTCAACGGAGGGCCTTGTCCGGGGCATCGAGGCACGGGACACGGGCGGGCCGATAACGGTTCCCGTGGGTCCCGAAACCCTCGGGAGGATCATGAACGTGGTCGGCGATCCGGTGGACGAGCTCGGCGAGATCGTCTCCGAGAAGCGCTACCCCATACACCGTGATGCGCCCTCCTTCGAGGAGCAGTCGACGAAGGTGGAGATTCTCGAAACGGGCATCAAGGTGGTGGACCTTCTCGAGCCCTATCAGAAGGGCGGAAAGGTCGGGCTCTTCGGGGGAGCGGGCGTCGGAAAGACGGTCATCATCATGGAGCTGATCCACAACATCGCCATCGAGCACGGCGGGTTCTCCGTCTTCGGCGGCGTCGGTGAGCGCACGCGGGAAGGGAACGACCTCTGGATCGAGATGAAGGAGTCGAAGGTCCTGAGCAAGGCCGTTCTCATCTACGGGCAGATGAACGAGCCGCCGGGCGCCAGGGCGCGGGTCGGCCTGACTGCCCTCACTGCCGCGGAATACTTCAGGGACGAGGAGGGGCAGGATGTCCTCCTCTTCATCGACAACATCTTCAGGTTTACCCAGGCCGGCTCCGAGGTTTCGGCGCTTCTCGGCAGGATCCCCTCGGCCGTCGGTTACCAGCCCACCCTCTCAACGGACCTGGGCGAGTTGCAGGAGCGCATTACCTCCACGAACAAGGGGTCCATCACCTCCGTGCAGGCGATTTACGTCCCCGCGGACGACCTGACGGACCCCGCGCCGGCGACGACCTTCTCACACCTGGATGCGACGACCGTGCTTTCGCGGCAGATAGCGGAGCTTGGCATTTACCCCGCCGTGGACCCCCTCGACTCCACGTCGCGGGTCATGGATCCGGGCGTCATCGGCGAGGATCACTACCGTGTTGCCCGTTCGGTCCAGAGGATTCTCCAGCGCTACAAGGACCTCCAGGACATCATTGCGATTCTGGGAATGGATGAGCTCTCGGAGGATGACCGGCTGATCGTTTCCCGGGCGAGGAAGATACAGCGGTTTCTCTCGCAGCCCTTTTTCGTTGCCGAGGCCTTTACCGGGCAGCCCGGAAAATACGTGAAGCTCGAGGATACCATCAAGGGGTTCGAAGAGATCGTGGAGGGGAAGCACGACGACCTTCCCGAGCAGGCCTTCTACATGGTGGGTACGATCGAGGAGGCAGTAGAGAAGGGCAAAAAGCTCCTCGAGGAAGAGTAACGGCATGGAAGAGCGCATCAGGCTCGAAATAGTGACACCGGAGAGGCTGCTTTTATCCGAGGACGTGGACGAGGTGATCGCTCCCGGGCATCTCGGAGAGTTCGGGGTCCTTCCCGAGCACACCCCCTTCCTGGCCCTGCTCGACATCGGCATTCTCAGGTACCGCTCCGGCACGGATGAGACGCAGCTCGCCGTGTCCGGCGGCTTCGCCGAGGTGCTCGAAAACAAGGTGGTCATTCTCGCACGGACGGCTGAGTTCGGGAGGGAGATCGACGTGGAGCGTGCGAGGCGGGCCCTGGAGAGGGCCGAAAAGGGCCTCGAAGGCCTCTCTCTCGGCGATGAGCTCTACGTCAAATTAGAGGCAAAGTTACGGAGGGCGCTGGTAAGGCTGCAGGCCTCGGGATAAAAACGGCCACCGGATCGACAGATCAGGTGCGGCGGGTTACTTTTTCAGGGCTTTTATCTTGGCCTTGCCCTCTTCGACGACCACCCGGAACTCGACCTTTCTGCATCCCTGCTTTTCCGAGATGTCCATTGCCCTGCTGAGAAGCTTTTCCCTGAATGCGGAGAAATCGATACCGTCGCAGTCCTGGTTGAGCTCTTTCTTGGCGCTGAGGAAGTCGAGGTAGGCCTGGCTCATGTTCTCTTCCTCGACGGGGCCCTGGGACTGGAAGGCCACCCGTCCTCCCGCGTCGCGCTCGATCCGCCCCTCTTCGATCCCGGAAACGATCCTGGTCCACATGTTCTGGTAGCTGTGGAAACGGGCCTGCAGGGCGTTGAACTTGAACTGGTCTGATGTGTTGGGGATGCTTCTCTGCCCCAGCCTTCTCAGCCTCGTCTCCAGCTCCTTGCGCTCCTTGGCCGGCTCGACGCGCAAAATCCCCTGGAAGAAGAGGTCGTATTTCTTCCTCAGCTCCTCGATCTGTATCTCCAGGCTCGCGAGTTCTACCTGTGGGTTCATTTCTCCTTCACCTTTGCCGAAAAAATTTGTAATATGTGTTTCTGTAGTATTTTTAGCAAATTTTACAGCACCGGGGGACATTTTTTATGAAAAAATGCCAAGCCGTCATCCTTGCCGCGGGCTCGGGGACGAGAATGAAGTCCGCCCTTCCGAAGGTAGCCCACGAGATTCTCGGGAAGGCGATGGTCAACTACGTCGTCGACGAGGTCAAAAAAGCGGGGGCGAAAGAGGTGGTCGTGGTGGTGGGGTACGGCAGGGAGATCGTGGAAGGCAAGATCGCGGGGAGGGGCGTGACCTATGCCCTGCAGGAGAAACAGCTCGGCACGGGCGATGCGGTCCGTGCCGCGATACGGGATATCAAAAAGAGCGACAGGGACGTTCTCGTCCTCTGCGGCGATGCCCCCCTGGTTCGGGCCGATACCCTGAAAAAGCTTGTCAGGCTTCACCGCAGGGAAAAGGCCGCCGTGACGGTCTTAACGGGGCTTCTCGAAGACCCGTCGGGGTACGGGAGGGTGATCCGGGAGCCGTCGGGAGCGATCGCCAGAATCGTGGAGGAAAAGGACGCCAGCGCCGAAGAGAGGTCGATAAACGAGATCAACTCGGGAAGCTACGTCTTCAGCAGGAAGTTTTTGCTCGAGAACATAGAGTCGCTCGTACCCGAAAACGTCCAGAAGGAGTACTTACTCACCGACCTCGTGTACCGGGCGTTCTTCGCGGGGGAGAAGGTTTCCGGGTACCTCGTTCCCGATTCGGACGAAATCGTCGGGATCAACTCCCGGGAGGAGCTGGCTTTTGCCGCGGGGGTTGTCACCCTCCGGGTAGCCGAGAGCCTGATGCGGGGTGGCGTGACGATCGAGGACCCCTACAACTCCTATGTCGGGCCCGATGTGAAGGTCGGGGCCGACACGGTGATCGAGCCGGGTGTGGTGATACGGGGTGCCACGAGGATAGGAAAGAACGTACGGCTGGGTACGGGCGTTTACATAGAGGGGAGCGACATCAGGGAGGCCGCCGAGATACTCCCCTACTCCGTGGTGATACAGGCCGTTGTGGGGAAGGGGGCGAGGGTCGGTCCGTTTGCCCACCTGCGGCCGGAATCCGTCCTCATGGAGGGTGCCCGCATCGGGAACTTCGTGGAAGTAAAGAAATCGAGGATCGGAAAGGGCTCGAAGGCAAACCACCTGGCCTACGTGGGAGATTCGACGGTGGGAGCGCAGGTGAACATCGGCGCCGGTACGATCACGTGCAACTACGATGGGATTGCGAAACATGAAACGGTGATCGGGGACGGGGTCTTCGTCGGCAGCGACACCCAGTTGGTTGCGCCCGTGAAAATAGGCAGGGGTGCCGTTATCGGCGCGGGAGCCACCGTCACCGATGACGTCCCTCCCTTCGCCCTGGCCCTGTCGAGGGCGAAGCAGCAGAACATAGCGAACTGGGTTATCAGGAAGAAGCCCGAGCTGATAAAGAAAGCGGGCCTCGAGATCCCGAAGAGAGAGAAGAAAAAAAGAGGGTAATCCATGTGCGGAATTATCGGCTACTCGGGAA
This sequence comes from Deltaproteobacteria bacterium, assembly GCA_011773515.1. Taxonomy (NCBI): domain Bacteria; kingdom Pseudomonadati; phylum Myxococcota; class Myxococcia; species Deltaproteobacteria bacterium. The sequence continues at coordinate 34,350 of WVXK01000037.1, read as the reverse complement.
CCAGGGATTGCGTGCCCATCCTCCTCGACGGGCTGAGACGTCTCGAGTACCGGGGGTATGACTCGGCCGGGCTGGCGCTGATCTCCGGTTCCGGCGACCTTCACGTGAGGAAGAAGGAGGGGAAGATCATCAACCTCGAGAAGGTGGTGTTCTCCGAGGACATCACGGGCAGCTGCGGCATCGGCCACACGCGGTGGGCGACGCACGGCAAGCCCTCCGACGTGAACTCCCATCCCCACGCAACGGAGAACGTAGCGGTCGTCCACAACGGGATCATCGAAAATTACTCCGCCCTCCGGACGGAACTCGAAGGGAAGGGGGCAACCTTCCTTTCCGAGACCGACACGGAGGTGATCACCCAGCATGTGAACTTCCTGCACGAGGCGGGGGCGAGCCTCGTCGAGTCGGTACGGGAGACACTGAAGGTCCTGAAGGGGTCATTCGCCTTCGCTGCGATTTCGAAAAAAGAGCCCGGCACCATCGTCGGCGTGCGGCTGAACTGCCCCCTCGTCGTGGGGGTTGGGGCCGGGGAGATGTTTCTCTCATCCGACATCCCTCCCCTTTTGCCCTACACGCGGGACGCCATGTTCCTCGATGACGGGGAGATGGTCGTGTTTACACCCGACGGGCTTGAGGTTACCGACTTTTCGGGAAAGAGGGTGGAGAAAGAGCAGGTCTATATCGAATGGTCCGCAGCCATGGCGGAGAAGGAGGGATACAAGCACTTCATGCAGAAGGAGATCTTCGAGCAGCCCCGGGCCATACTCGACACGCTCGCCGGGAGGGTAGACTTTGCATCGGGGAGGATCGCGATAGATGGGCTGCCCGTCTCGGAGGAGCGGCTGGGGGAGGTGGAGAAGATCTTCATCGTCGCCTGCGGGACGTCGTGGCATGCCGGGCTTGTGGGGAAGTTCCTGATCGAGGAGCTTGCGCGGGTGCCCGTCGAGGTCGATCTCGGCTCGGAGTTCCGGTACCGGGACCCGATCGTGAACGACCGCTCCCTCTGCATCCCCATCTCACAGTCGGGGGAGACGGCCGACACCATCGCGGCACTGAGAGAGGCCAGGTCCAAGGGTGCGAGCGCCATCGCTATTTGCAACGTCGTAGGGTCGACGATAGCGAGGGAGTCGGACGGCGTTTTTTACACCCACGCCGGCCCCGAAATCGGCGTCGCCTCGACGAAAGCCTTCACCACGCAGCTGGTCTCGCTCTACCTCATGGCCCTCTACCTCGGGTTCCACCGGGGAGTAATGAGCGGGGAGGACGTGGTGGATCATGCACGCGAGCTCAGGAGGCTGCCGCTTGTCATCGACGGCTTGCTGAAGCAGGACCGCCACTTCTACGAGATCGCGATGAAGTACAAGGATGCGCGGGACTTTCTCTACCTGGGCAGGGGGATAAACTATCCCATTGCCCTCGAGGGAGCCCTGAAGCTCAAGGAGATTTCATACATCCACGCCGAGGGCTATCCGGCCGGGGAAATGAAACACGGCCCGATAGCGCTCATCGATGAGAACATGCCCGTCGTCGTTCTCGCGCCTACCGATCCCACCTACGAGAAGGTCATGGCGAACGTGGAGGAGGTTCTGGCGAGGGGTGGGCGTGTCATTGCCGTTGCCACGGAGGGGAACGAGGAAATAGAGAAGAGGGTCGAGGATGTGATTCTCATACCTCCCTGCCGGAAATTCCACCTCCCCATCGTAAACGTCGTCCCCCTTCAGCTGCTTGCCTATCACATGGCCGTCATCAAGGGTACCGACGTTGACCAGCCACGGAACCTTGCGAAGAGCGTAACGGTAGAGTAGAAATGTGGGATAATGAGAATCTGCAGAGTCTTGTTGTTAATCAAATGAGGTAGTTGATGAAAGAACGGGTCTTGCAGGAAGACGACCGGATCATAGAGGGCCTCAAGAGCCGGGACGAGCAGGCCGTCATGGACCTGATCGACAAGTACCAGGGGAGGATATACAACCTCGCCATATCCATACTGCGCAACGAGGGAGACGCGGAGGAAATCACCCAGGACGTGTTCATGACCGTGTACCAGAAAATAGATTCTTTCAAGGGAGATTCGGCCTTCTTTTCGTGGGTCTACCGCATCTGCGTGAACGCCTGCCTGATGCGCCTGAGGAACCGGAAGAGGACCGATGCCGTTTCGATAGAGGATTTCATGCCCGTGTTTACCGAGGAAGGACGACATGCGAGCGAGATCGGGGACTGGTCCCGGGAGGTTGAGCGCCGCGTTTTGAACAGGGAGCTCGGGGAGGTGCTCAGGAAGTTCATTGCCGAGCTCTCCGATAAGTACCGGGTGGTTCTCGTGCTGAGCGATGTGGAAGGCCTCTCGAACGAAGAGACGGCGAACATTCTCGGTTTGAGCATACCTGCCGTGAAATCTCGCCTGCACAGGGCACGGCTCTTTCTGAGGGAGCGCCTGGACCAATACTTGAAGGCGGGAGAATTGTGAGCCTATGAACTGCCGTGAACTGATAAGCCTTCTCGCAGACTACCTGGACGGAAGCATGGACCCCGTGCTGTCCGGGGAGCTGGAGGGTCACATCGATCTGTGCGACGAGTGCCTGCATTTTCTCAGGACCTACGACACGACCAGGATCGTGGCGCGGGAAGCGCGCATCGATGAGATCCCCGAGGAGTTCAGGGAGAAGCTCAAGTCTTTTGTCCTCGAAAAGATCAGGGAAGGTTCGGAGGCGATCAGGAAGTACGAAGACCCGGAGTGATGATCACCGATTGCCCCGGTGGGGCATCCTTATTCTCACCCGAAAACGAAAGCGCGGGTTATTTTACGCTACCGCCACTGCTGTCCGGTGGGGGAACTTCGATCCACGCGTCTTCCTCGAGGTACCAGGTGATTCCCGAAACCGCCATTCCCGTTGATTCGGCAATTGCGGTAACGTAGCCCGCCAGCTGATCTATCGCCTGCGCGTCCTTCTGCGGGCTCCTGCCACCCGTTTTATAGTCGATGACCAGGAGCCGGCCCTCACGAGCCAGCACCAGGTCTGCCGCTTCCCGCACGATTCCCCTACCCTTCGGCGCAACGATCGGGACCTCGGTTCCGATGGACTCCCAGCCGGCGAACCGTGCGACAAGAGGGCTCTCTTTGATCTTTTCCACGATGCCGAGGAACCGCTCCCTCTCCGCGTCTTTTTTGAAGAAGAGGCGGGAGAGGCGGATGGCGTCCTCGAAGAGGCCCGGGTAAAAGGGCGGCGCCACCTCCAGTATCCTGTGGACCGCATTGCCAAACCCGAACCCCTCCTCCTCACGGACGACCGCCTCGGCTCTTTTCGACAGGATCGGTGCATCCACCGCTTCTTTCGTCTCGAAAATCTCGGGCACATCCCTCTTTCCTGGCCTCGTTGCAGCGGCCCCGTCCCTTCCCCTTCCCGTGCCGATATGGCACGAGAAGACGCTCGCCCCCTCCTCGATGCTCCTGGTTTCCCCCCGGGTGGCGGTGAAGGGGCAGGAGGATGGAGCCGGGGGGTACGGGGCGAGGTAGGCGTCGAGCTTTTCGGCGATGACGTTTTTCTTCATCTTCCCCGAAGCGGGGGGGTGGGAGACGACGAGGAGAAGGTCCCTCGCCCTCGTCATGGCCACGTACGAGAGGCGGAGGGCTTCCGATGCGGACCTGCGGCCCTCGAGGGCGAGAAAGGGGATCCGCTCCGTCCGCGTCCCCCCCCCCTCCTCGATACGGTCCTCCACCATGTGGTAGCAGGAAGGGGTCGAGAAGTTGTGACGGGTGAAGCCGAACCGCTCTCCGACCCTGTCGTAGAGGATCGGCCCCCCGACCGTGCCGGAGAACTCCCCCGTGAGGTAGTAGATGACCACGGGAAACTCGAGCCCCTTTGCGGAGTGGACGCTCATGATCCGAACGGCATCCTCGCCCTCCTCGAAGTAGGGTATCTCCCCCTCTTCTGCGGCAACCCGGATCTGCTGCCGGAGAAACCCCGTGAAATCGCGGAGGGAGGAGGAGTATTTCTGGTCGAACTCCCTGGCCACGAGGAGGAGCTTTTCCACGTTGAAGAATATTCGCTGCCCGTCGGGCATGAGCAGGGCGGAATACTCGTACCCGCAATCGGCGACTACCGCCGAGAGGAGCTCGTGAACGCCCACGGTGTCGCGCAGCGCGGACCAGCGGTCGACCATGGCGAGCGCTTCCGCCAGTTCGGGAGCGCTCGTCGTGTCCCCGGAGAAGTGCCCTGCCAGCTGCGAGTCGGTGAAGCCGAAGATGGTCGATTTCAGGGCACCGTAGAGGGCGGTCCTGTTGGCGGGGTCGCAGATAGCCTCGAGGAGAAAGAGCAGGTCCTTCACCTCCTGGCGCTCGTAGAATCCTTTCAAAGAGGGCATGAGCAGGGGGATGCCCGCCCGGTTCAGCGTTTCCCGGAGGGGTGCCAGGACACGCTTCCCGAAATCACCCACGTAGAGGATCGTCATGTCTCTCCATGCCACGGGCCTTCTCTCGTCTCCCCCGGAAACCTCGATGCCTGATTGCTTTATGCCCTTCAGCAGGGAGGCGATGAAGCCTTCCCTGTCCCCGTCTGCCCCCAGGGTGTAGTAGCAGACAGCGGGGGAGGGGCCCACCGCGCTTCGGCCCGCTTCGAGGGGGGGGCCGTAGGGGAAGGAGTGGTCCGGGCCCCCTTCGAAAACCCCCGGGAAGAAGCCGTTGTAAAAGCGAACGAGGGCGGGGGTGCTCCTGTAGTTTGCCGAGAGCGATTTCCGCGTGCCGCCGCTCTTTGCTATCAGGTCGATCATGGAGAAGTGCATCTTCGGGTCCGCCCTCCTGAAGCGGTAGATGGACTGACGCGGGTCGCCGACGATGAAGAGCTTGCCCGGCTCCAGGTCGACCTCGCCGAGGGTCCGTGCAAAGCCGCCCTCCTTCTCACAGATGAAGGAGCACAGGTATGCCTGCACGGGGTCGGTATCCTGGAACTCGTCGATGAAGAGGTACCGGTATCTGCGTTTCAGGTGGTTTCGGACCCCCTTGGACCGTGAGACCAGCCCCGCTGCGCGTATCAGCAGGTCCAGGAAGTCCATGTTCCCCCCCTTGTTTCTGTTGAAGAGCGCAAGGAGGGCGTCCGTCTTTTCCATGAGGAGCCCTCCGATCATGACCCCCGCCTGCAGGCGGGTGAGCGTCCCGGTGCACCCGGCGATCTTATCCCGCAGCTTCGGGAGACTGCAGCGGATGGTCTCGGTCGTGATGGTGGCCCCGGTGAGGACCCGGTGGGTGAACTCCTGGCTGTTCAGGGGGAAGTCCTGGCGGGAGCGCAGCCGGTTGCCGTTTATCGAGGTGATGACCCGGGTGAAGGACTCGATGGTGGATGCGTCGGGGAGAGCACCCGACGTAAGGCACGAGAGCATCTCGTCGTTCAGGGCGCCCAGGCGCTCGAAGGCAAGGGCGATGTCCTTCTCCCGGGGGGAGGATGAAAGGAGGTATTCCCGGAGCTTCAAAAAATAGGGGACCTGGAAGTCGGCGAAGTAGGGGGCAAGATCCGTCTCTTGCATCATGCTCTTCCTGTCCCGGAAGAGAAAGAAGAGGTCTCTGGTGTTCAGGCACATTTCCCGGAAAAAATCCCAGAGGAACTGCCTCCCCGGCTCCGGGCCGCCGAAGTGGTCGAAGAAGCTGTTCCACCGCCCGTCGATGGGGTCGTCCTCGAACTCCCGGTGCAGAAACTCCATAAATGCGTCCTCGAAGGCCCGGTGTGTCTCGAAGGTGTCGATCACCTCGAAATCGGGATCGCATCCCGCCTCGACGGTGTGCTCTCTGAGCAGGGAGAGGCAGAAGGAGTGGAGGGTCGACACGCCGAGCCTCCCGTAGTATTCGTTCATGTGGGCGAGCCTCTCCATGAGCTTTTCCCGGGAGCGAGAGAGCTCTTCGGACATGACGATCTCCCCGTGGTACCCGGTCAGGATCTCCTCCCCCCTGCGATGGTGCCCCGTGCGGAGCTTGGCGTACAGGGACTGCCAGAGGAGGTAGAGGCGCTCACGCATCTCCGCAGCCGCTTTTTCGGTGAAGGTGAGCAAAAGAACCTCCTCCGGCCTGACGCGGTCGTCGGTGAAAAAGATCGAGGTGACGGTGTTGACCAGAGCCGTGGTCTTCCCCGATCCGGCGCCCGCGTCGAGGGCGAGGTTTCTCCCCTCCCGAAGGAGCGCTGCAAGATGCTCTCTCTTCGTCACGACGGCTCCCTGTTTTCCACGTGCCAGTGAAGTACGGGAAAGAGGCGCGAGAACCGCTCCCTCAGGGAGAGGGCCACCGCGTCGTTTCCCGAGGTTGCCGGCGACACCCGGCAGATGTCTGCGTAATCGCAATGGTCACAGTAACGGTCCCGCCATCGCGCCATCTTGAAAAGGTGGTGGGCCATGGGGGGAAACATCCTGCTTTTCAGGCCTTCAAAGAGCAGGGAGAGGGACTGCTCCCAGCGGGAGCACATCTCGCCCTCCCGGTCGAGCAGGGTCGCTATGAGGTAGCCCTTCTTTCCGTCCCTCTTCAGGGCGATGTATCCCCCGGTGACGGTCCGGACCTCCGTCCCCCTGTCGGCCAGGATCTTTCTCGCCGCGATCGCGTAGAGGGGAATCTGGTTCAGCAGGGCAAGGGAGATCTTCTCTTCCAGCGGGGCGTACCGGTTGCCGGAGGACAGCTTGTAGTCGAGGACCCGTATGGTATCGCCGCTCCTGTCTATCCGGTCTATCTTTCCCGAGATGTGCACCTGCTCGCCCGAAACGTCGATGGAGACGTGGTGCCCCTCTTTAAAGCCGAAGGTGACCTCGAACAGCTCGGGTGCCAGGTCCCCCAGGTGCTCCTTCTCCCAGGCGAGGTAGGCGCTGATGGTCTTCGAGAGGCTCTTGACGGCGATGGCGGCAAGCCCCCTGAGGCCAAGGGGGTTGTCTCGTCCGTACTGGGAGAGGGCCCGTTTTACCGCGTCCTCCACCGCGGCGGGCCGGGAATCTTCCGGGACCTCCCTGTGGAGGATATAGAGTGCCCGGTGGGCGATGAGGCCCATTTCCAGGCGACCGAGGGAAAAAATCTCTTCCGGCTCGGGGAGCGGCTCCAGCTTGAGCCCGTAGCGCAGGAAGGTCTTGTAGGGGCATTGTATGTAGCTCTCGAGAAAGGTGTGGTTCAGCCTGCCCTCCGGTATCCTCAGCCCCGCGATGCTTGCGGGGTCCGGGGCGAGACCTTCCCCCCGCTGCCACCGCGAAACGGTTTCCGTCGCCCGCAGCAGAGTCCGCCTCGCCGGGTCCGACAGTACGGGGGGAAAGACGGATGCCTTCCCGCTCATCAGGGAGGCGATGAGCGCCTCCCGCGGGGAGGGATCTCCGGGTGCGCTCAGGCGGACCTTCAGCTGCCGGGGGAACTCGTGAAACGCGCTGCCCGCCGTCTCCCCGCCCAGCCCCCCGAAGAAGATGTCGGGCCCCCGGAACCTGAAGGCAAGGTCCATGAGGAAGGGGGAGGGGGCGCGTTTTGCGCCCGACATGTCCGACCTGAGGAAGGATACGCCCCCGATGCCGCTGCCCATGATGAAGGGAAGGCAGAAAAGGAGCTTTTCCTCGGGAACGTTTTCCCGCGTCCTGGAAAGCGCGGGGGGCAGGTCCGGCTCCGAGAGCTCGGAGATGAACACCTCCCTCTCCGCATCCTTCAGGAGGGACACATCTTTTTTGGCCCGGGGCCATACCCCTTCGTTGACGCCGAGCAGGTAAATGCGGTCGAAGGTGACCCCCCGCAGGCCCATGATGTCTCCCGCGACGACGCCGGCCCCCGCCCGTGACGATCCGATGCCGTGGTGGGGCATCCTCTCCTCGGAAAATATCGTTTCGAGCAGCTCTATGGCGCTGCGGGGACCGGGGAAGGCAACCCCCCTCCAGTCGAGCTCGCCGAAGGTCGTGAGGATCGCCGCTGCCCTTTTTACCGCCCGCTCGTTCAGCCCGAAGACGTCCTCCTCCCCGGTTATCACGATGCAGCGCCTGAGAAGATAGAGGGCGCTCTCTGCCAGGGCAGCGTATGAGCCGCACGAAAGGAGCGGTACCGTCAGCTCCCGCAAGGCGGTGAAGCAGCCAGCCAGTGCCTCCGCGCCGGCGACCTCTCTCCCCGTGGCAGGATGGGCGCGGGACGGAGTATCCGCGTCATCATGATCATCGAAAGCGTCTAAAATGTCATTTTTTGCCAATATTCTGGATTTAGCAATAAAACGCTGCAGTTTGTGCCCCCAGTCGTTCCCCTGGGATATGCCGATTTTTTTCGTCAGGTGGTCCCAGAGGGGGGAGTGCCTCTCGCTTCCCGGATGGAGTTTCGCCACGTCGAAAGAGGGGGAGGTGAGCATGTCGACCGTCTCTCTCCGTTGATAGTCCCGGAGGGGAAGCTTGATCAGGCCGACGAGCGTTCTCACCGGCGCCGCTCGAATGAGGGGGCCTGCGCGGGCGATGAGGCAGGGAATGTCGAATTCATCGAGAACCCTCTCTATGTCCGGCAGGGCTGTCTCGTCGAGTTGCCGGTAGATCAGGCCGATTTTTCCCTCTTTCCCTTTTTCCCTAATCTCCTTCCTGATCAGGCGCGCAACGGCCCGCACCTCTCCCGGTCCGTGGGGCGCGCTGATCAGCATAAAGGGCAGCCCCTCCTTTTTCCCGGAAAACTCGATGCGAAAGAGGGCGTCCCGCACGCGCCGGGCCGATTTTTCCGCACTTTGTTCGTGGCCAAGGAGCGTGACGTTGCCGTCGAAACGGCGAAGGAGCTTCCAGAGCGTGCTCTCCCCGTAACGGTACCCTTCCGGCACGACCTCCGCGAGGGTCTTGAAGTCATCGATCACCATCGTCCCCGCCCTGCCCGGGGCCGTGGGGAGGGGGAAGTACACCGCCTCCATGAGGCCCGAGTCGATGAGTTTCTGCACCAGCAACCACTGTATCCGGGTGAAATCGTAAAACCCGTAGAGCTTAACCCGGAATGGGTAGCCGGGCACCTCGAAACCCTCCGATGCCAGGCGCACCACGTGGGTCCTGGTCGCAAAGCCCGCCCTTTCGACGGCTGCGAGGAAGGCGGTGTAGAGGGAGAGTATGTCACTGATCTTGGAAGGGTCCGGGAAGGCGCGCAGGAAACCGGGTCGACCGAGCAGGGATTCGGCTTCCCTGCCGGATATCATCCCCTCCTCGAACTCCTCGAAGAGGCGGAGCAGGGCGCTGATGAAGCCCTTTTTCCCGTAGACC
>WVXK01000037.1:20389-25140 GCA_011773515.1 Deltaproteobacteria bacterium | reverse complement strand
GAAAGAAGCACCGCCCTGGTCATCGCGTCTATTTCCGGAAGTAGCAGTTTCCGGTGCTTCAGCAGCCGCCGCGCGAAGTCCAGAAGGGTCATCGCCCGCACGTTTACGGTCGCCCTTCCCCTCTCACGGGCAATCGCCTCGTAGAGGTCCCCGGCGCTGTAGTTGGAGGGGGTGAGGACGATTTTCTCGCCGACCGGGTCCCTCCCGGTCTCTTCCCCCATGCCCCGTGCGAGCTCCTCCCTGATTGCCGGGTAGGGACCGGCGTAGAGTTTCGCGGTGAATTGAACTGTCATGTGTCCGGGTTTTCGATTATCATTGTCTCGTAAAGATTGTACCAGATGGGCCACGGGACATAAACCGCGGCCTGGCGGGTGCCGGTGATGGAAAGAAAACCGGGTGTCAAAAAGAGAATTGGCGAGTCCTTCTCGGAACGGGCGGAAAAGTACGGGACGAGCGCAGACCACGTGAGGGGGACCGATCTGGATTACATTCAAGCGTTTTTAAAGGGAAAATCCTTCGATGTTGCCCTCGACGTGTCCACGGGAGCGGGCCATACGGCGGGCCTCCTGAAGGCCCACGGCATGTTCGTCCTGGCCCTGGACATCGCCTCCGGGATGCTCCGGGAAGCCGCCGCGCGCTACGGGGGCGGAAAAATCGGCTTCGTGCGGGGAGACGCCGAGCGGCTGCCCTTCCGGGCGGGGCTATTTTCCCTGGTAACCTGCAGGATAGCCCCCCACCACTTTCCCCACGTCCCGTCCTTTCTCAAAGAGGTTAAGCGGGTGCTCCGGCGGACGGGCTTCTTCTTGCTCGTCGACAGCACGGCCCCCGAGGATGACCTCCTGGACGCCTTCCTGAACAGGATGGAGGAGACCAGGGACGGAACGCACGTGCGCTCGCTCCGCATCTCCGAGTGGGAGAGGCTGCTCGGGGCAGCGGGATTCCGGGTTGCCGACAGGAAGGCCTTCAGGAAGAGGCACGACTTCCGGCAGTGGCTCGAGCGAACGAGCCCCGGGGAAAAGCGGGAGAGGGAGCTCGAAGAGATGGTGGGCAGGGCCGATGAGAGGATCCGGGAATATTTTCAGTTCGAGTTCAAAGAGGGTGGGATTTGCTCCTACACGGACGACAAGACGCTGTTTCTCTCCGTGGAGGGCTGACCCCCGGAGCGATGGGGAGGATTGCCGTAAAGATCGAGGAGCGTGAGTGATGCAAGCGAGAGCGGTCCGCCTCATAACGGTTTTTTTCGTTGCCTTCGGTCTCCTTGCGGGCGGGGCGTCCGGCGGGGGGTACCGCTTTCTTGAAAAAGAGGTGGTACTCACCAAGCCCCTCCTGGTGAGAAGGGGGGAGACGCTCTACGTGGCGCCGGGAACCCGGATCCACGTGAACATTCCGAAAAGCCCCGAAGCCGAGGATGCCATCAAGGCGCTGACCGTCCAGGGAAGGCTGATCATTGACGGGAGGGAGGAAAGGCCCGTGCTGATTACCGGCGGTGCGGGGTGGGGTGAGATTTACCTGGAGGACGCCGAGGCGGTGGTGCGGCACGCGAGGGTGGAGAGGGCCGCCTGGGCATTTCACATCCACGGGGGATTCACCCTGATCGAGAAGAGCGACATTTCCGAAAACGAGGGCGGCGTGCGGACCTACCGGGGGGGGATGTACGTCAAAAAGAGCAGGCTTGCCGGGAACGAGGTGGCAATAAGGTACTGGGAAGGGGGCCCCGTCGTGAGGGAGTGCGCCATTTACGGCAACAGGGTGGGCGTCTTCTTCCGGGAGGGAGCCTCCACGGCGCTGTTCCGGGACAACCTGATCGACAACAGGGAGTACAACCTGAAGATCGGCGACTTCGCCTCGGGGGTTCCGGACCTGAGGGAAAATTACTGGGGGACCGCTGACGAGGTGCAGATCGGCGGGAAGATATTCGATGGCCGGGAGAGGAGCATTGCCATCCGCGACATCTATCCGGTGCTTGAGAATCCGCCGCGAAGCTTCCCGGAAAACTACCGGGTCCGGTGAGAACGTGCGGGGAGGGGGCAGTGTGGATTTTGCGGCACCTCCCGCGCCAGAACCCGTGGTTGACGGAAGCGGCGTGTTATACTATCGTCTAAGTATTGCGGGTAGTCCCCAGGGATGAAAGGGAACACGGTGTGAATCCGTGGCGGACCCGCCGCTGTGACCGGGGACGAAAGCCACAGGTTGCCACTGCCCGTGGGGCGGGAAGGCGTGGTGAGTAGGCCGATCCGGAAGCCAGAAGACCTGCCCGCGTAACATGGAGGTTCGAGGTCCCCGCGGAACGGGACCGGGACCCCAGGTGGTGGATGGAAAACGGCATCCCCGGGCCTCTCTTGAGGCCCGGGGATTTTTTTTCACCCGTTCTGAAGGAGGTGGGGATGCGGCTGGCGTCACTGATACCTGGCGCGCTGATCCTTGCGCTCGTCCTCCCGGGAGCGCTCGCCGCGGAAGGCGGGGGGGAGGAGGTCGAGGAGATCGTTGTCACGGCGACGCGGATAGAGACGCCGTCTCGCCGCGTGGGCAGTTCGGTGACGGTGATCACGGCGGAAGATCTCGAGAAAACGGGGAAGCCCCTGCTCCACGACGCCCTGCGGGCCGTTCCCGGGGCCGATGTGGTCAGGAGCGGCGGCACGGGGCAGCAGACGTCGGTATTTCTCAGGGGAACGAACTCGAACCACACCCTCGTGCTCATCGATGGCGTCGAGGCAAACGACCCGATATCGATCGGAAGGGCCTTCGATTTTGCAAACCTGACGGTGGACAACATCGAGCGGGTGGAAATTCTCAGGGGCTCGCAGAGCACGCTCTATGGATCGGATGCCATCGGCGGCGTGATCAACATCATCACGAAAAAAGGCAAGGGGAAGCCTACCGCCGCAGCTTCCGCCGAGTACGGCTCCTTCCAGACCAGGCGGGGAAGCGCCCGTGTCGGCGGGGAGGCGGAGGCCCTTCACTATTCCCTCTCTCTCTCGAAGTTAAAGACCGACGGGATCAGCGCGGCGCCCGAATCGGCGGGAAACGGGGAGAGGGACGGATACGACAACCTGACCGTCTCGGGACGCGTCGGGGCCGCCCCGGGAGACAGCCTCGAAGTGGAGCTCGTGGGCCGCTACATGGAGGCGGAAGCCGAGATCGATGATTTCGCCACCGATGACCCGAACAGCAGGCAGGACACGGAGGAGCTGTTCATCAGGGGGCAGGCGTCGTTCTCTCTCTTCGACGAACGGGTAAAGAACGTGGTCGGCCTGTCCCTGTCGGATATCGAGAGGACAAACGAGGATGTCCTCGACCCGGGGCAGTTCTTCCTGAACACCGGCTCCTTCAAGGGAGAGACGGCCAGGGGGGACGTCCAGTCCAGCATATCTCTTGCCGACGGGAACACCCTGACCGCCGGGGCCGAGGCACAGGAAGAGAGGGGAAGGTCCAGGAGCTCCTTCGGCTCTTTCCCCGAGCAGGTGGCGCGGACCGAGGGGTACTACCTCCAGGACCAGGCCCGCCTGCTGGAGGGCCTCTTCGCCACCGTCGGGGGCCGACTCGACCATCACAGCGCCTTCGGCTCGGAGCTCACCTACCGGATCGCCCTCTCCTATGCGCTGGAAGGCACGGGGACCCGGATGAAAGGGAGCTTCGGCACGGGCTTCAAGGCGCCCTCCCTCTTCCAGCTCTTTGACCCCGCCTTCGGCAACCCGGACCTTGGGCCCGAGAGGAGCAGGTCCTGGGACGGGGGCCTGGAGCAGCCCCTCTTCGGCGGCAGCGGCCGCCTCGAGGTGACCTACTTCCGGATCGAATTCAGAAACCTGATCGACTCCGATCCCGCGACGTTTCAATTCGTAAACCTGCGCAGGAGCACGTCGGAGGGCGTGGAGGTCGTATCGACGCTGGGCCTTTTCCGGCCCTTCACCCTGTCTGGCCAGTACACCTACACCGACGCGCGGGACACCGATTCCAACGAGGTCCTCTTGCGGCGGGCCAGGAACCGGTACCACCTGTCCCTTGATTGCAGCATCCAAAACAGGGGGAACCTGAACCTTACCCTTTCCCACACGGGGAAGCGCTACGACATATCGGTAGACCCCGTCACCTTCTCCTCGAGGAGAATTCTACTGGGCGGGTATACCCTCGTCCACCTTGCCGCGTCCTACGAGCTGGGCAGGGGGATCACGGTTTTTTCCCGGGTGGACAACCTCTTCGACAGGGACTACGAGGAGATACGGGGGTTCGGGACGGAAGGAATATCCGGCTACATCGGGGTCAGAGCGGCGATATGACCCGGCCGGGAAGCACGCATGGCAGTGAGGTGGAGAAATGGTGACACTCTTTTCAAAGGGCGGTCCCCTCATGTGGCCCCTCCTTCTCTGCTCCATTTGCGCCGTTACCCTCATCATCGAGCGGACGCTCTTCTGGGTGGCGGAGCGGCGGAAAAGGGACGGGCGCGTGATAGAGGAAATTCTGCGCCGGGCCGAAGCGGGGGACTTTGCGGGGGCGCTCGAGGCATCCAACGGCTCCTGCGACGTGGGGGCGAGGGTCCTCATGGAAGGGCTGCGGGGAAGGGAATACGGGGTGCGGGAGAGCCTCGAAGTCGCGGCCAGGACGGAGATCGAACGCATGAAACGGGGGATGACGGTCCTGGATACGATCATCACCCTCGCTCCGCTCCTGGGGATACTGGGAACGGTCCTCGGCATCATCGAGTCCTTCGACGTGCTCGGCAGGATGGGGATCGAGAACCCCCGGGCCGTTACCGG
>WVXK01000037.1:13552-20273 GCA_011773515.1 Deltaproteobacteria bacterium | reverse complement strand
ACCGGCGGGCACGGGTGGAGATGATCCCCCTGATCGACGTGCTGTTCCTGCTCCTGGTGTTCTTCATGTACGCCATGCTCTCCATGACCATCCACCGGGGGTTGAGCGTCCAGCTCCCCGAGGCGCAGGACGCCCCCGTGGACAGGAGGGAGTACGTGAGCGTCACGGTGACGGCCGCCGACGAGATATTCGTGCAGGGGGAGAAGTCCTCGCCGGAGGCGCTGGTGAGGATGGTCCTTGCGGAGGGAGCCGAGAGCGGAAAGAAGCCCGTTTTCATCAATGGTGACGCCCGGGCAAGCCACGGGACGATCGTCCGTGTCCTCGACCTGCTCCGGAGGGCTGGCATAAACGAGGTGACGATAGAGAGCGTCGAGGGGAAGCGATGAGAGCCACCGGTTACGCAGTTCCGCTGCTCGTGTCGTGCCTGCTCCACGCCGCGGCACTTGGCCTGTCGCCCGAGGATCCCTTCCGCCATCCGGCGGGAAGGGGTGAGCCTGCGCCGGTGCGCCTGAAGGTGGTCGGACCGCCGCGCGTTATCACCGCCCGGAATGCGGCGCACGATGCCGGGGAGAAGCGCCCCGCTGAAGATGAAGCGAGAAGGGGGAGCAAAGAGGCAGGCGGACTCGCTTCCCCGGCGCCAGAGAGCTCTCTGGTGGACGGACCAGAGGAGCGTGATACCGCCGTGAAGGAGCGACTCCTTGCTGCCGGACCCGCCCGCCATGCGGGGGGAGAGGCGGGGGAGAGGACGGCGGAGGCGGCACCGGCTCCCCCCGTGCGTTCGGACGGGGAGGACAGCCGGATGGCATCGGTGTCCGGGGACGCCCTATCACCCCCCGTTTCCCGGTCCGGAAGGGATGCGGCCTCTCCCGCAGGCGGCGGGGATGATGGCGCGATAGTCGAGGTGAGCAGGGGTGCGCCGGAAGATTCACCATCGCCGGGAGCGGGAGGCGGAATCACCACCCCGCCCGTCATCGCGAGCATGCCCGAACCGGAGTATCCCGAGTTTTCCCGGAGGCGGGGAGAGGAAGGGGTGGTGATGCTCGAGGTTGCAGTCGATGAGCAGGGGCGGGGGCTTCAGGTCGACGTCCTGCGCTCGAGCGGCCACGGCCGCCTTGACAGGGCGGCGGTGAGCGCCCTTTCCCGGGCGCGCTTTTTCCCCGCGAAGGAGGGCGGCAGGGCCGTTTCCTCCGTCAAAAAGATAGCGGTGCGCTTTTCCCTTAAAGAGGCGGATTGATAAGCGGTTCCGCCCACCCCCGCTGTTTCCCTACCGGTCTATCAGGCACATGAACAGGTCCATGACGTTGGTCCCCGTCGGGCCCGTTGTGAAGGAGTATCCCGTCCCGGCCAAAAATGCAGAGCTGTCGCTTTCTGCGATATACCGTTCGTGCTCCATCCCCGCTTCACGGCCGCGCCCGATCAGGCGCCCGTCGAAAAAGCCGCCGGCGGCCGTCGAGTTTCCGTCGATGCCGTCCGTGGCCGCGGACAGCCCCGCCACCCCTTCCGTCCCGTCCAGCGACAGGGCCGCCCCTATGGCGAGTTCCTGGTTCCTCCCTCCCCTCCCCCCGCCCCTGACCGTTACCACGGTTTCTCCCCCGCAGATCCATGCCGTTTTCCCGGGAGGGGCTTTCTCCCTCAGCGCGATAGCCTCTTTCCCGAGGGAGATTCCCGCAGCAAGGGCTTCGCCCTGGTACTGGAGGTCCGAAATCACGACCCCGTACCCCTTCGCCGCGAGAAACGTGCCGGCGGCGTCCAGGGCACGCCTGTTGTCGGCGATGACGACGTGGGGTATGGACGCAACGGGTATAACCTCTGTCTCCCCCTCCCTCCCCTCCCGGAGGCACGCCATGACCGACGGGGGGATTTTGCCGCCGACGGAGAGCTCCTCGATGATCCCGAGGGGATCGGGGGGGGATCCCCCGGCGAACAGGGGGCCGGAACCGATGACGGAGAGGTCGCTGCCGGGCACGTCGGAGATGACGAGGGCGCAGCCGCGGCAGGGGGCAAGGCCGCGCGCGAGCTTTCCCCCCTTGACCCGCGATATGGCTTTCCTGAGGCTGTTTAGCTGAAAGATCGATGCGCCGGCATGCATGACCGCACGGATGGCGGCGACCTTGTCTTCGAGAGGGATCTTTCCCTCCGGGAGGGCAACCACCGACGAGCTCCCGCCGGAGATAAGATACAGGAGCGTGTCCTGCTCTCCGATGCCGGCCATGGCGGAGAGGATGGCCCTGGCCGAGGCCACCGACCCGCTGTCGGGGAAGGGGTGCCCTCCCCGGAAGTGGTCCGCTCCCGGGCAGGAGACGTGGGGATCGGGGGAAGCGACGATGCCCACGTGAGGGATGCCGGTTACCTTAACGGCGGCACGGTACATTCCCCCGGCAGCCTTTCCCGTTGAGATGATAAGGAGCCTGCCCCGAACCCCCGGAGATATGTCTTCCCAGCGGCCGTCCCGGTTTACCAGGAGCCTTCCCCCCTCGCTCTTCAAATGGGCGGGGATGGCCCTCTCCGGCGAGGCAGCCTCGATTCCCTTCCAGAACGCTTCTTCCAGCAGGGGGAAGACCCTCTCCATGGGCCCTTCTCACACCATCTTTCTCGGGTCGAGGACGGCGTCGACCTCCTCCTGGCCGAGCAGCCCGCGCTCGACGAGGACCTGCCGCACCGACTTGCCGCTCTCGTAGGCCTCCTTGGCTACGGCGGCGGCAGCGTCGTACCCTATCTTCAGCGCCAGGGGCGTGACCATGGCGAGGCTCATCTCAATGAGCTCCTCGCACCGGCCTGCGTTCGCCGTTATTCCCGACACGCAGCGGCTGGAGAAGAGCGAAGAGACATTCGCCAGGAGCCGCACCGACTCCATGACGCTATGCCCGATCAGGGGCATCATGACGTTGAGCTCCAGGTTTCCCGACGAGTTCGCCATCGTCACGGTGACGTCGTTGCCGATGACCCGCGCCGCCACCTGCAGGACCGATTCGGGGAGGACGGGGTTCACCTTTCCGGGCATGATGGAGGAGCCGGGCTGGAGGGAGGGCAGGTTGATCTCGCCGATGCCGCACCGGGGCCCCGAGGCCATGAACCGGATGTCTGAGGCTACCTTGAACAGGGACGATGCAAGCCCCGACAGGGACTTGGAAAGGTCCGTCATGGCGTCCTTGCTCCCGAGCTCGGCGAAGTTGTTCGCGGCAACCCTGAAGGGGACCTTCGTGGTTTCCGCGATGATCGAGACCGCCATGGATGCGAAGCGGGGGTGGCAGTTCAGCCCCGTCCCGACGGCGGTGCCGCCCAGGGGGAGCTCGAGAAGGCCCTCGAGGGAATCCCGCACCCTGGCCATGTGCTTTTCCACCTGGGAGGCATAGGCGCCAAACTCCTGCCCGAGGGTCACGGGGACCGCGTCCTGCCAGTGGGTCCTGCCGATCTTGATCAGGTCGCGAAACTCCTCGCCCTTTGCTTCCAGGGCCTTTTTCAACCTTTCCAGGGACGGGAGAAGCTCCTGCTCTGCGCTGATCCTGGACGCGATGTGCAGCGATGCGGGGATGACGTCGTTGCTGGACTGGCAGAGGTTGACGTGGTCGTTGGGGTGCACGGGTTTTCTCTCCATCCTCCCGTGCCCCAAAAGCTCGTTGGCCCTGGCTGCGATGACTTCGTTTGCGTTCATGTTCGTGGAGGTACCCGACCCGGTCTGGAATATGTCGACGGGGAACTGGTCGGCAAGCTTTCCGTCGAGAATCTCCGACGCCGCTCCTTTGATGGCGGATGCAAGCTCCTCCGGCAGGAGGCCGAGGGCCTCGTTCGTCTCGGCAGCGGCGCGCTTTATCAGCACCAGCGCGCGAACGATCTCGGCGGGCATCGGGTATCCGGACACGGGGAAGTTGAGGATTGCCCTCTGCGTGGAGGCCCCGAAGTAGGCGGTCTCGGGGACCTCCATCTCGCCCATGGAATCTCTTACGGTAATGGTTCCGGTTTTTTTGCTCATGACGGTTCTCTCCTTCAGGTAAGGGGCTGAAACTCTCCGGTCTCGCCGTCGAGGTAGCGTATCCCTGCTGATTTCACGTCGTAGAGCCAGCCGTGAATGGTGATCTGCCCATGCGAGGCCGCGTCCCTGACGAAGGGGTAGGAAAGGATGTTAGCCACCTGCAGGCGCACGTTTTCGCGAAAGCCCGCCTCGACGGTCTCCTTTACCTCGTCGCCACCGATGTTTTCCCGTACGATTCTCTTCAGTGCCTCGCCGTTTCTCAACCAGCACTTGATGAACAGGGACCGGTCCACCGCGTCCGATTCTTGCAATATCCCCTTGATCGCCCCGCAGTTGGTGTGGCCCATGACGATGATGTGGCGTGCCTGAAGCACCTGGGTGCCGTACTCGAGAAAGGCGGCCACCCCCGTGGGGTCCTCTGATCCCGCGCGGTAGGGCGGGACGAAGTTTCCCATGTTGCGAAACAAAAACAGGTCGCCGGGGTAGGCCCCCGTCTTTAAGTGGGGCACGATGCGGGAATCGGAGCAGGTGATCATCATCGCGTCCGGGCTCTGGCCCTCTTCGAGCTTTCTGAACAGGTCCCTGTTTTTCTTGAAGAAATCCTCACCGTACCGCCTCAGGTTATCGAGATACCTCTTTCTGACCATTTTCCCCCTCCTGGCCCTTTTTTCTGTATTAGATACATTATTTTTCATAAGATGCAATCCCTTCCCGGGGGTGGCGCATTTTCCCTGTAAGAAGCGTACGCAATTTGAGATAATATAAAGCGCAGGCACATGTGGAATACCGGATTCCCCGTGATTCCTGCCGTTCCATCCTCGAATCAGTGCGGTGAACCTTTGCGAGGGAGGTTCCATGGATAAGAGGACGGAACTCGTGCTGTTTCGCGTGATCTTTCTGGTCCTTGTCATCCTGACGCTGCTGCTTGTGGGCTCGAAGGTGTTGGGGCAGTCTGCGGGCGGTACCCTGCCGTCGAAGTACCGCGTCATCTCGTCAAACGAACTGAAAGCCATGATCCCGGACAAGCATTTCGTGCTCATCAACGTGTCGTATCGGTGCAGCGGATACATTCCCGGGACCGACAGGGAGATACCCTTCAACCTCATCGAGCGTTCCTGCAACACCATTCCGCCCCCCGGAGAGGCCGGGATAATCCTCTACTGCAACCGCGGGTACATGTCGCGCGTTGCGGCAAGGAAGCTGATGATGATGGGCTATCACGAGGTCTACGTCCTCGAGGGCGGGCTCGATTGCTGGGAGCTTGAAGGGAACCCCGTGGAGGGAAGGGCCGGCAGGTAAAGGGCGGGGCAGGCGGCACCGGGATGGGGATGCAGGACAGAAGAGATCACCGCCCGCTCTGTTTCTCCTGGCGGCGTGCGGCTTCTACCTGCCAACGTTTTCCAGAGAGTGCCGGAGAGTCTGGTAGTCGATCTTCAGCCGTATGAAGCCGAAGTACATCCCCAGGACCCCCGTTACCAGACCGGGGTAGCTCCACCAGATCCCCCACAGGGAAATGGACAGGAAGAAAAGGGCGGAGGAGTTCACGAACCCGAAGGCCACCCCCGTGGTGATCGTCAGGTAGTACCGTATGATATTTTTCCTCTTCTCCTCTATGCTCATGGCCGTCTCCCCCCTTCGTTATCGGTACCCGTATGGTGAGCATTATAGTGCAAAGCCACGCCGGGCCACCCCGTTTTTTCTCTTGATGCAGGTCAAAGTCAAACCATCCCGCCTGCATTACCATGATCCTCTAGAGAGAGAACGGCCGCCCCTTACAGGGAGCGGATAAAAATAGACCGGGAATATGAAGAAAGAGGGAGGTACCAGATGGATCGATACATGAAAGGGTTTATCGTCGCGGCGCTTGTCTATTTTGCCCTCGCGGCCATCGGGGGGATCCTCATGGGGACCGGCGTGGACCCGTCGTGGCTCAGGTTTCTGCACGTCCACTTCAACCTGCTCGGGTTCATGTCCATGATGGTGTACGGGATAGGCTATTTCATCCTTCCCCGCTTCAACGGGAAGGTTCTCCGGTTCCCCGGCCTCGTGCCCGTCCACTTCTACGCCGCCAATGTCGGCCTGATCGGGATGGTCGGCACCTACACGCTGCGCCCCTCTCTTGCCTATGACGGTTTTGCTATACTGGAGGGGGTATCGGTGGGGCTCTTCGTGTTCAACATCATCGCTACCATGGTGGCCCAGCCGGCAGAGGAAAAGAGGGAGCCTGAAGCCGCGAAGGAGCCCATACTTCCCGGCCAGCGGGTGGGAGAAGTTCTGAAGAAGCATCCGGGGATATACCGGGTCTTCGTGGAGAACGGCATCGCCGCCCTCGCCGACCCGCAGCACAGGGCCCAGGTGGAGGAGCTGCCGGTCACGATCATGATGGCGTCGAACAAGCACGGCGTCCCCCTGGAGAAACTGATCAGGGAGCTGAACGACTTTATCGGCGTGAAGGTGAGGATCATGGGTGCAAAGCCCCCGGCCCAGAAGGCGGCGGCAGGGGGGCTCGAGAGGGGAGACAGAATAGAGGCCGGGCATATCCTCGGGGACATACTCGCGGCGTATCCCGAGACGGAGCCCGTTTTCAGGAAGTATTACGGCGATGGCTGCTTCTCCTGCCCGGGGCAGGCAACGGAGTCGGTGAACATGAGCGCACTCATGCACAACGTGAGCGAGGCGGAGATCCTCGATGAACTGAACAGGGTCGTATCCGCCGCGGTGGTTGAGGGCGCGGCGGACTCGAAATAGCAG
>WVXK01000037.1:0-13531 GCA_011773515.1 Deltaproteobacteria bacterium | reverse complement strand
TGCTCCTCGAGGCGGAGAGAGCGGGAGTGGTCGTGATGGATATGCTGGCCGGGGAAGAGACCGACGGGGCGGTCAGGGAGAGGCTCATCGAAGTGCGCAACGACGAGGGCAGGTACTGCGCCGGGCTTCTGGGAATCATCAAGGACAGGGGCGGCGTCCCCACGGAGAGGACGGGTGATTTCGTGGGGAAAATTAAGGCCCTGGAAACGAAGGAGGAGCGGCTCTCCCTGCTCGTCCGGGGACAGGAGTGGGTGGTGAGAAAACTCCAGGAGATCCCCGATGACCTGTTTACCGGGCCCGAGGAGGAGTTTGTAAAGGACATGGTTGTGGGGCACGAGGTCAACATCGCCTACGTGCGGTCTCTGATACGGTAGCGGTCGAGAAAATGTGAGAGGAGGCGCGCATGAAGGCGGGAAATTACCGTGACGTGGAGCAGGCCCTCGCCATGGGCCCCGAGAACGACCGGGTGAGGATGCGGGTGCTCATCGGCGACGGGGAGGGCGCCCCCAACTTCGTCATGCGGCACTTCGAGGTGCTGCCGGGAGGAAGCACCCCCTATCACTCCCACCCCTGGGAGCACGAGGTGTTCGTCCTAGCCGGCCGGGGAAGGGTGAACACGGAAGAGGGGGAGACGCTTCTTGGCCCGGGGTCCTTCGTGTTCGTGCCCGCCGGGGAGACGCACAATTTCGAGACCCTGGGGGACAGCCCCCTTGAGTTTCTCTGCATCATCCCGAAAGAGGAGAAGTGCGATCTTTGATGGGCGGAAAACGGGCCGGGTATGGTTTCCCGCGGTGAAAAAGACCCGGGAAGCCATCGGTTGAGAAGCCGGGAATCGCTGATCCTCTGAATTTTCAATCTTATTTATTGCCGTGGCGGTGAGCTACGAGCCGGAAGTCATCGCGTCGTAGAGCCGCAACAGCCCCATCACGGATCCCGTACCGGCAAGGGAGATGGGGGCGCCCTTCGGCCTGTGGGGGGGGTCGCCGTCGAAAGCCTCGGGGAGAAAGTAAGGGGTCCTGTTTTCTGCGGCCCGCCGGAGAGTCAGGAGGAAACGCCTGACCCTGTTTAGCACGCGGCTTTTCGGCCCGTATACATAGAGAAGCGCATCTGCATAATGAAGAGCGAGGTGAGGGAGAACGCAGCCGTTAAAGAGCGCATGCAATCTTTCCCGTTCATTTCCTTCAAACGTTCCCACGTACCCCTCATTTTCCGGTGAAAGCGTTCTGAGGCCGTAGTCCGTGACCAGCGACTCCTTTACTCTCTGGAGCACCCTCCTGCCGAAGGTGGGTGACACGATGGGGTTCGAAAGGCTGAGCGCGTAGAGCTGGTTCGGCCGGATCCGGGGATCCCGCTCCCCCTCCTGTATCACGTCGGAAAGGTAGCCGTCGCCGGGCATGGTGAAATTTTTCAGGAAGGAGGACTTCACCTTCGGAATGATCTTCGAAATCCTCTGGGACTCCCTCTTTTGCCCCACGGCCATGGTGAGGTCCCGGTAGACGCAGAGGGCGTTGAACCAGAGGGCGTTCGTGTCCACCGCCCTGCCGTACCTCCCGGTTATGTGCTCTCCCCCCACGATCCGGTCCATCCAGGTCGCCTCGACCCCCTCCCTTCCGCAGGTAACCAGGTAGTCCCCGCCCATCTTCGTAAAAAAGTCGGTCCCGTCCGTGTAGGAGTTGACGATATCACCGATCAGCGTGAGCTTCGCTTCCACCTCCGCCCTGCTCACGGTCAAATCCAGGAACCGAGAGACGGTCTCCACGAAGAGCAGGGAGGTGTCGGCGGCACAGTAGAGGGGCCCTCCCTCCTCGTCCAGGTATTTGGGCAGCAGGCCATGCCTGATGAACGGGGAAAGGAACGAGATCATCGATGAGGCGGTGGAGACGTAGCCTCCCCGCAGGAGAAAATCCTTGATGAAGATGAGCAGGTCGTAGACGTTCACCGGGTAGTAGGGGTACCCCGACATTGCGAAAAGCCTCTCCCCGGCGCTGGTGGTGAGGGAGAGGGCAGCGTCCTCGACGGGGGCGTAATTTTTCTGAAACTGCCCCGGGATCCTGTCCCGGGATACGGGCACACCTTTTCTCCTGATCGCCTTTTTTACGCTGAGTTCGGGGTCTTTTTCCCCCCCGGCGCCAAGGGGGAGCCAGCGCTCCTCGAGCGTGAAGACGATGGAGCAGAGCGTTTTCCCCCGTCCCACCGGCACGAGGAAATGGCCGGGCGACGGCAGGTCCTCCACGTACGCCTCGCCCTTCTTCTGGTCGTGCAGGTAGAGGATGTGCCGGTACCAGCAGAAATCGCTCCGGTATTCGCCGCTGCTTGCCGCCATGATCAGGGGCGGCACGGGGTGCTCGCCCGCCCGGATCACAACAGCCCGGGCGAAGGGCCTGATCCCCAGGGGGATCTCGCGTTCCCTCCTCAGGCCGTGTATGTACCTGAGGCCGAGAAGGGGCCGTATCTTGAGGGTTCCCCCTTCCTTGCTCTCGATAACATATCGCAATGCGATCGAGTTCTCCCCGGGGATCCCGTGCAGGGACTTTCTCACCGACGACAGGCCGTCGGCGAAGACGAATCTGGGGTGGGGGTGGAGGGCATAGCTATCGAGGTTCTTGTAACCGCCGGGGTAGACGGTATCACCGTAGACGCAGGTCGCAAGGGGGAGGGTGCTTTCCTCCCTGATAAGCTCGTCCTCGACCCGCGACACGTAGAGGTACCGCTTGAACCCATCCATGGTCGGGGCGATGAAAATTCCCTGCTGTTTACGGGTATTTGCGAGGGATGCCGTGGTGGTGGCAAAGGACCCGCTTCCCGTGGTGACCAGCCATTCGGTATTCAGGAGCCTCGTTAAATCTTCTGGTAAGGCATGAGAAAGCGGCATGTGCGTCCCCTCGAAATGGCGGAAGCCGATGCTGCAGCAGGACCGGGGCCCGTTCCGCGTCCCCCGGCGGGGTCGGGGGAGCAGGGGCGAGGGCGGCCCGCAGATCGGTCCCGTTCAGGCGATTCGGCAAGCCGTTCAATATCGGTAAGGATAAGTCCCCGCAATTGCAGGTGAAGCGGCTTTTTTGTTTATTTTTAAAATTATATCAAAAAAAGTAGCAAAAATAACAAGGGCAAATTTCTCGCGCCCAGTTTTTACAATTCAGGAGCGAAAAACCCGTGGAGCCCGCTGACGGATAGAAGATGTCGGGTCCAGGCCGGCTCATGCCCCTTCAGGTAGGATCGTGGAGGTTTGCAGTTCCCACCGGGGAGAATCCCCGAGGATCGTGAACCCCCGCTCCCCGGTGAACAGAGCATTGACTAATCCGGGTGAATTCATTTAGGATTTATGGGATACCCTGTGATATTTCACGGGCATCTCAACCGGGAAAAGAGAGGTACGGGCGTGGAAAGGGAACAGTGGAAGAGTCAGTTCGGGTTCTTGCTGGCCGCCGTCGGCTCCGCGATAGGGCTCGGCAACATCTGGCGTTTCAGCTACATGGCTTACAGTTACGGCGGCGGGGCGTTTCTCGTGCCCTACGTGGTGGCCCTTCTCACCGCGGGTATCCCCCTGCTCATTCTCGAGTTCGGCCTGGGGCACGAGCGGATAGGCTCTGCGCCCCTTGCCTACCACAAGGTCCGGCCGAACAGCGAGTGGCTCGGCTGGTGGGCCGTGACCTTCGTCATGTTCGGCATAGACCTCTACTACAACGTCATCATCGCCTGGTGCCTCAACTTCTTCGCCTACTCCTTCAACCTTTCCTGGGGAAGCGACCCGAACGCCTTTTTCTTCAAGGAGTTTCTGGGACTGAGCGATGCCCCATCGAAAATAGGGGGGATCAGGACGCCCATATTCGGCGCTCTCTGCGTGATATGGTTCGTCAACTGGGCGATCGTGTACCGCGGTGTCCGGAAGGGCATAGAGATTGCCAACAGGATCTTCATGCCCCTTCTGTTCCTGCTCACCGCCGTTCTCGTCTTCTGGTCCCTGAGCCTCGAGGGGGCCGGGGCGGGGATCAAGGCGTACCTGACGCCCGACTTTTCGAAGATAGCCGACCCCAGGGTGTGGATCGACGCCTACAGCCAGATTTTCTTCACCCTCAGCCTGGGTTTCGGCATCATGATCGCCTATGCGAGCTACCTGCCGAAAAAGGCGAACATCTCCAAAAGCGCCGTCCTCACCGGTTTCATCAACAGCGGCTACTCCCTCTTTGCCGGCTTTGCCGTGTTTTCCGTCCTGGGGTTCATGGCCACCTCGCAGGGCAAGCCCATCTCCGAGGTGGTGTCCCAGAGCATCGGCCTTGCCTTCGTGGCGTATCCGAAAGCCCTGAGCCTCATGCCGGGGGGGAACTTTTTCGGGGCGATATTCTTCCTCTGCCTGGTCGTTGCCGGTGTATCCTCGTCCATCTCCATCATAGAGGCCTTCACCTCGGCCATCGTGGACAAGTTCGGCTACGACCGGAAGAACCTGGTCACCATCGTCTGCGTCCTGGGCTTTTTCGGGTCCATCATCTTCACCACCCAGGCGGGGCTCCTCTGGCTCGATATCGTGGACCACTTCCTCACCCATTACGGGCTCATCGTGGTGGGGATCGCCGAGTGCATCCTCGTGGGCTGGTTTTTCCGGATACGGGTCCTGAGGAACCACATCAACAAGGTATCCACGATACAACTCGGGACCTGGTGGGAGGTGCTCATCAAGTATTTCATCCCCCTCGTTTTGGGCGTGATCCTCTCCGGAGACATCTACAGCGAAGTTTCCAAGCCCTACGGCGGCTACTCCTGGACCTCCCTTCTTCTGATCGGCAGGGACTGGGTGATCCTCACCCTGATCGTTGCGTTTCTCTTCTCCGCGAGGCCCTGGAAAACGGGCAACAACAAGATGGGCGGAAGGTCGGAGGAATAGGGGATGGGCGGCTCATTCATCGATCTGCGCAGCGACACGATCACGATCCCCACCAGGGATATGCTCGAGCGGGTCCCCCCGTCGGTGCTGGGCGACTCGCTGCGGGACGAGGACCCCACCGTCAACCTCCTGCAGGATAGGAGCGCCGGTCTCTTCGGCAAGGAGGCGGGGCTCCTGCTCATCTCGGGGACCATGGCGAACCAGGTGGCCATCAACGCCTGGTGCGAACGGGGGGCGGTCGTCATCGCCATGGAGAACTCCCACATCGCCCGGAAGGAGGCGGTCTCCGCCTCGGTCATCTCGGGCTGCAGCATCTACCCCATGAGGGAGGTGGGCGGATTTCTCGATCCCGGGCGGCTCCGGGCATGCCTGGAGAGCCCGGATGACCTGCTGGGAGGAACGGCGGGGCTGGTGACCATAGAGAACAGCGTGAACGCGGCGGGCGGCACCATCTATCCTCTCGAAAAGATGGAAGAGGTGTATGCGATATGCCGCGAGTTCGGCGTTCCCCTCCACATCGACGGGTCGAGAATCTTCAACGCCCTCGTTGCCGGGGGAAGGGACCCGGGAGAGGCGGGTGCCTGCTGCGATTCCCTGACCTACTGCCTGTCCAAGGGGCTGGGGGCCCCGCTCGGGTCGGTGCTCACCGGCCCGGAAGGATTCATCGAGAGGGCAAAGGAGTCGCGGAACCTCATGGGAGGCGGCATGCGCCAGGCGGGGGTGATCGCCGCCTGCGGCCTCTATGCCCTCGAGGAAAACATCGACAGATTGAAGGACGACCACGAGAGCGCCCGTGCCTTTGCACGGATCCTCGGGGAATCTGGGCACATCCACGTGCTGAACGATCCTGTCCAGACCAACATCGTTCTCTTCTCGCTCAAAGACGCGTCGCAAACCGCCCTGCTCAGGGAAAAGCTTGACGGCGAGGGTGTCCTGATCGACTACCGCAGGGCGCCCGTGCTCCGGGCCGTGACGAACCTGAACCATGCGCGGGAGGAGGTGGAGAGGGCCGCAAAAATTCTCTCTTCGATGGCCGCGCGCCTAGGTGACGGGCCTTCTCCCTAGGATCTTGTGGGGTGGGTTCTTCGGTGTCTCCTCGGCTTCCTCGAGGATCGAGCGCTTGAAGATCCGCTCCTTGATCTTCGCCACGTCGTCCTTCGGCGTGGGGAGCTTGGATATCCAGTTTTTACCCGAGAGGATAAAGGTGGAGCCGCCGGACACGAGCCGCCTCACCGCTCCGCCGCACCCGGGGCACGTTTCCAGGGGGGGATCGGAGATCTTCTGAAACTCCTCGAACTCCCCGCATTTCGGGCAGCTGTACTCGTATGTCGGCATATCGTCTCACCTCATAAATATTTGATGATTATATCACATACGGCTGAAATTCCAAATCGATCGGGGGAGGAATTCGGATCTTTCGGAGTGAAACGCCGCCGGTCCGCGCTCTATCGGAAGGGATTGGTAGTCCCGTGTCCCGGGAAACCGGTTTCGTGTTTAGAGTTTCGCGTTTCTCGTTCAACCGTAAACCGGAAACCGTAAACCGTTAACTGTAAACGGTAAACTCTGAACTGTTTTCATTCCGCATTCCGAAATCCGCATTCCGCATTACCATGTGTTTCCTGTACCTCTGACCCTGCCATTGAACAACAGTGCAGTTTCTGGTTTAATCAGAAACGGTTATTTCAGAATGCTCTCCTTCAGCCCGCTGTCGGCGGGGTACTTCCCGAACCAGATCTTAAACAGGGCCTCCATGAAGTCCTTCCCCTCGATGGTGCCCCTGACCTCCCCTTTAATCGACACTTCCGTCCCCGCGCCGGGCACGTAGGTCATGACCACCTCCTCCCCCTTCCTGACGCTGCCATCGAAAAATGCGTTGAATGCATCGATCCGCTCCTTCAGGGCGGGGAGGGAGTCCTTCGAGTTCTTCTCGAAGCCGTCGTTCCACCCGTCGACGAGCTTCTCTCTGCTCACCTCCTTGTAGAGGAAGTGCATGACCATCCTCTTTGCCTGGTCCGAGCCGATAACCTCCGCCGCGTCCTTTGACGGGCTCTCCATGTAGAGCCCCCCCACGTAGACCTTCACCCTGAAGATGGTCTTCGTCCTCACCCCGCCGCCGACCAGGGCAAGGGTCTTTCCCGACACGGCCGCGGTATCCGGGAGGGCAACCCCCGCCACGTCGAGGCCAAAGGCGGGGACACACAGAAGGGCCGAGAGCACAAGACACCACAGGATAGCGTTTCGTTTCATAATGACTCCTCGTATCCTTTTTTCTTTGAATGTAGCGCCATTTCGGGCAAATGTGAAACACATTTTTCCGTCCCGTTATGGCTTGCTGAACCCCGGGCAAAGGGGTGGAGAGGGCAGGTAGGTGAAATCACCGGGGCGACTTGGTTGTATAGCCGGAAACAGGGTAGATGAAAACTGCGCATTTCGGGGTCCGGTTGCCTAACTGCTTGAAATTGAATGATTTAGTCCCGGAACGGGAAAATAAAATGAAGGTGGAACGCAATTTGCGGCAGGCAGGATAAGAGGACGGTCAGGGCGCTGGAAACGTGTCGAACTGAATCACCGGGGAATATTTTTTGGCCTGCATGAACGAGATGGTCCCCCGTCATGCTGAGAGGTTTGGCACAGCCGGCAAAGGCAAGACGATTGGGCAAAACGCAGTGAAGCTTTTACGTTTTGAGTTTCGGGACCCTGTCTGACATCGGCACAGGATGAAAAAGATACTCGTAGTAGACGATGAGGCCCTCATACTGACGGCACTGTCCAGGGCTCTTACCAGCCCCAGGGTCGAGGTCATGACCGCAAAGACAGGCGGGGAGGCCCTCTCAATGATACGGTCCGACTACTATCAACTCTGCTTTCTCGATATCCATTTGCCCGATTGTGACGGGATCGATATCATGAAAACGATAAAGGAGATATCCCCGGAAACCTCCGTCGTGGTCATGTCCTCCAAGGTGCTCGATCGGGAGACGAAGGAGGCGATCGAGGAGCAGGCCCACATGTATATCCCCAAACCGTTTGAGCTCTTTCACATAAAGATGATCGTGAAAAAACTCTTCGACGATACGGGATCCCTGCCGGGGGATAGAGCGTGATTGTTTTCCTGAAAATAGAGGGAATTTTTTGCGGCTTACTGTAAGCCGTATTTTTTTATCTGGTACCGGAGGGTATCGTAGGTGATATCGAGCAGCTTCGCCGCCTGAGCCTTGTTGTTGCCTGCCCTCTCGAGGGCCTGTATGAGCAGGTCCTTCTCCAGCTCCTCCAGTGACAGCCCCTTTTCGGGAAGAATGAAGCGGTCTTTCGAGAACTCCCGCAGCTTTTTTCTGTCGAAGAGAAACGATATGTGTTCGGGAAGGATCGTCTCTGCGCTCTTGAGCACCACCATCCGTTCGATAACGTTTGCCAGCTCCCGGACGTTTCCCGGCCAGTCGTAGGAGGAGAGGAGCAATTCCGCCTCGGGTGAAAAGGCCGCTATGCTCTTCTTGCTGTACCTGCGGGCAAAGAGGGAGAGAAAGTGTCCCGCCAGGGAAGGGATGTCCTCCCTGCGCTCCCTGAGAGGGGGGATGTGGAGGGAGAAGGTGTTGAGCCGGTAGAAGAGGTCCTTCCGGAAGGCCCCCCTTTCCACCGCATCGGCGATGTTTCTGTTGGTCGTGGCAATGACGGTAGTTTCGATGGGAATGTTCGATTTTCCGCCAAGACGCCTCACGCTCCTCTGCTCGAGGACCCGCAGAAGCTTGCCCTGGAGGTTCTCCTTCATGTCCCCGATCTCGTCGAGCAGGATGGTTCCCCCGTTGGCAAGCTCGAACATCCCCTTCGAGTCGGATTTCGCGTCGGTGAATGCGCCCTTGACGTAGCCGAAGAGCTCGCTCTCGATCAGGTGGTCCGGGAGGGCCGTGCAGTTGACGGCGATGAAGGGGACGCAGCGCGCAGCCTGGCCGCTGTGGGCCGACCGGTGGAGGTGGCGCGCAAAGAGCTCCTTCCCCGTTCCGCTCTCCCCCGTGATGAGGACGGTGTCGACATGCGCTTCGGCAAGCCGTGCCGCTTCCTCCTTCAGCTCCAGGATGCGGGGAGTCTGCCCGATGATCTCTGCCTCGAAGAGCTGGGAACGGATCTTTCTCAGGTAGCCCACCTCGTCCTTCAGGCGCTCCTTCTCGATGATCTTGTTCAGGATTATCGTCATCTCCTCCATGTTGAACGGTTTGGTGAGGTAGTCCGCCGCGCCGAGCTTCATGGCCTTAATCGCCGTCTCCGCCGTGTCGTCGGCCGTGAGCATCACCACCTGGGTGTCGATGCCCTTTTCGTGGATCTTTTCGAGGATCTCCATCCCGCTCAAGCCGGGCAGGCTTATGTCCAGGAGGATCACGTCGGGATAGGACTCGGCGATCTTGTCGATGATATTTTCCGTTGTCGTCTCGGACTGGACTTGGAAGCCAGATTTTTTCAGTGACCGCGCTATCATGGTGACGATCAGCTCGTCGTCGTCGAGGATAAAGACCCTGCCTTTGCTCTTCATCGGCTTTGCACCTCGGGATCCTGGTTGACCGGGATGGTGACGGTGAAGCGCGCCCCGCCGCCCGGGTTGTTCTCCGCGCTTATGCTCCCGCCCTGCTGCTCGATGAGCCTCTTGCAGATGGCAAGCCCCAGCCCGGTGCCTCTGGGCTTCGTAGTATAGAAGGGGTTGAATATTTTGTCGATGTCTTTGTCTTCAATCCCGCGGCCCGTATCGGAGACTTCTATGGAAACGGCATCCATCCCGATGTCGTAGGAGGCGATCATCGTTACCGTTCCCCCTTCCGGCATCGCTTCCGCGGCGTTGAGCAGGAGGTTGAGAAACACCTGCTCGAGCTGCGCGGGGTCGGCCAGGATCGCGGGGAGATTCCCGTCGAAATTTTTTTCGAAAGTAACGGCGTGAGGCTTGTCCAGCCGGGGCAAGAGGCCTTTGACGGAATACCGGGCGCTGGTCAGTGACCTGGTGAGTATGTGGTCTATTCTGACCAGATCGATCTGGGGGCTGGGGGGCCGCGCGTAGTTGAGCAGGGATCTGAGAAGGGTCTCTATCTTCTTGATCTCTTCGATGATCCTGGTCAGGACCTCCTGGTCCTCCTGTTTCAGATCGAGTTCGCCGCTCAGGATTTCTATGGATGCCTTGATACCCGCCAGCGGGTTTTTTATCTCGTGGGCAAGCCCCGTGGCCATTTCCCCGATGACCACCAGCTGTTCCGCCCGCTGCATGCTCTTCATCTGCTCTTTCAGGGACCCGGCCATCTCGTTGAACGACGCGGCAACCTCTCCGAACTCGTCCTTCAGGCCTTTCACCCGGTGATCCAGGTCGCCCGATTTCAGCTTCCTCGTCGCATCGAGGAGGCTCGATATGGGATCGGAGAACCTCTTGAAGAGCAGGAGGGCAAGCCCCACTGCCAGGAGGGGCCCGGTGAGGATGAAAAGGGCGATCACGCTCTTTGTGCGCTTTATCTCCGTGAGGGCGGCCTGGGTCCTCTCCTCGAGCTTCATGGAGGTAAAAGCGAGCATCGCGTTGAGGTCGTCGATCAGGCTCCGCCCTATCGAGAATGCGGCGTCCTTATCCCTCTCCAGGAGGGCACTGTTCGCCTTGATGGTGAAGACGCGGCTCAGCGCAAGCTTGTATTCATCGATCCTCCCGTGCAGGCTCTCCAGTTTGCTTTTCGTTGCTTCATTGTGATGGCAGCCGAAGCAGGAGTCGATTACCGTGCTCATGGTGTGCACGTGGTTCGTCAGGGTCTCGATGTCCCGTTCGTGCCGCGTCCCCTTGAGGGTCAGATCCCCCTGGACCTTCTTGATCTGGATGAGCAGGTGCTCCCGCAGTATTTCCACCTGGTGAAGGGTGATCAGGTTGCCCTGTATGGCGGTGGCCCGGGACAGGGAGTGGATGATGTAGAGGCCACCCAGGATGGAGAGGAGGGAGAACAGTGCAACCGCTATGAGTATGCGTTTTCTCATTAATCGTTAATGTAGTCGTGGGTGGCCAGGTCCAGCCCGATCTTTTCGGCGTAGGTGAAGACGGCGGCATAGTCCTGGTCCGTGGTTTCGATGAACCGACCGGCCCCGAAGCTACCCAGGACCCTTGCGCCTTCCGGGTCGTCGCTCATCGCGAGCAGGGCGGATTTTATCCTCTGTTTGACCGTATCGGGGAGGTCTTTTCTCAGGGCGAGGGCATTTTCGGGCACATCGGGGGACCGAAAGAGTATCGCGAGCTCCTTGAGGATCCGGGGGTCTTCCTTGGCGATCCGGTAGAAAACGGTGTTTTTCGCCGCCCCCACGTCCGCCTTTTTGTTCAATACGTCGTAGATGGCGTTCTCGTGGGTCCCCGTAAAATAGGTCTCGCTGAAATAGGCCTTGTAGTCGTTGATTCCCTGGCTCTTGAAGTAATCGAGGGGGAGGAGGTATCCCGCCGTCGTCGCCTTGTCCACGAAGGCGAACCGCTTGCCCCGCATGTCCCTTCCCTCTTTTAGGCCGCTGTCCTTCCTTACGAAGAGCAATCCGTAATATGTCGACGTGCCCTCGGGGCTTTCCGGCCTCGCCATGACCTCGAGACCGATCTTCGAATGAGCGAGGGTGTAGGTGAAGCTCCCGAAGAATGCCCCGTCCAGGTTCATGGAGACGAAATTCGAGATGATGTTTCCGTAGCGGGAGAGGATCTTCAGCTCTATTTTCAAACCCGTGCGCTCTGCGAGGTATTTGGCGAGCGGTTTGAATCGCTCCATCTGCCTGAATATGTTGTGCTCGGGAATCAACCCTATCGTGACAGTCGCTGTTGCCTCCATCTTTCCAGCCGCTTTTGCCGCCTTGGGAGTTATTTTCTCATCTCTCTCGCAGCCGGTGGAGATCGCCACACACAGGGAAAGGGCGATGAGCAGGAACTTCCTGACGAGCTTAACGACATCCATTTCGTCTTCTCATGAGTTGAAGGGATGACTTTCATGAATGTTAATCGAGTCGTTGACTTCGTTCAAGTCTTTTTTTGCCTGTAATTTCGGATCGATATGGTCGGGGGGAATGAGAACCAGGGCACGGTCATGGAAACGGCATGTCACGACTCCTCGAGGGAAGAATAAAAAACCCCCGGGGAAACCCGGGGGTTTCAGGCTCGCATGTGGCTGAGAGGGGGCTCAAGGAGCAGCAGGATGGAAGACGTAGTTCGTGTCGTCCTGACCCGAACGATCGGAGGCATCCACGCCGTTGTGGCAGGTGAGGCAGGCGAACGCCTTGGTCAGGTAGGGGTAGGCGAACTTCCCGTCCGATGTGAACTGGTCGGTCTGGGTCATGTCGATCCGGAAGATGTGGCTCCTGATGTCGCCGGTCACCGGACCCGTCCCCTCGGCAGGGACCGAGATCGCCGATTTCGCCAGGAACGGCATGTGGCAGTCGATGCAGTTGAGCCCAGTCATATTAATTGTGTTCGCATTGACCGGGTCGTAGGTTGAAGCGTCGTGACATCCCGCGGTGAGGCAGCCGGCGTTCGAGTTGTCGACGCCGTCGAGCATTCCGTCGGTGTCAGAATCGTAAACCGATGTCTTGTGAGGATCGTGGCAGCCGGTGCAGCCCAGCTTGGCGGTGCTGAAGGCACCTGATCTGGTGGAACCCGCGGCCGGTGTATCGGGATCGACGCCGAGGAGCTCATCGAACTGCTCGTGATGCCGGATCAGGTTTCCAACGGCGGCGATCCTACCGCCCGGGATATCGAGCCCACTGGCCGTGGTGAATGCGCTCGTGTAGCTCGGATCATCCTTCTCACCGTCCCGGGTGTGGCACTCGCTGCAGGCTACCGGCAGGCCGAAGGCCATATCGGGGGCCAAAAAGTCTGCCGTTGTCCTGGCTGTTGCGACCCGTGTAATGTCATCCTTATTTCCGCTGTTGACGTGGAGCGATGCGGCACCGTGACACGACTCGCACTGGACGCCCTCCATCATCCACGTGCCATCCATTCCGGCGAGGCCGCCCTGACGGCTCTGGTTGTTCGCAGCGTCGAAGTGCTTCCATCCCGTGGTGTGGCAGTTGCCGCAGTTGTAGGGTTTATCGGTTTCATTGTTGTGGTAGCCACCCATCGCTCCGGTTTCGAGGTTGTACTGGACCTTGGTGCCGGTGACGATGTAACCGTCGGCGTCGACGAACCGGGCCTTCCAGTTGTAGCCGCCGATCACGTAGGAGACGTCAGAGTAGCTTGCGGGTGTCCCGAGGGTATTGTCCGTCCCCGCCTTCGGGTCTCCTGACTCCGTGTCGTCGTCGTCGATCAGGGCGAGGGCACCGGTTATCCCCGGTGTGAAGACGGGGTAGGTCGGCTCCGCACCGCCTTCGATCTTGTTCAGCTTGAAGTTGTGCCCCGACTCGATGAAGGAGCTGTAGATGGTCGGATGGCAGGTCTGGCAGTGATGGGTGCCGATGTATGCAGCGGTCGTGCTCGGGGGCTCGTGAAAGACGAAGTCCGTCTCGTCGATATTCGAATGATCGCTGGCGGTAACGCCGTTGTGGCAGGTGAGGCAGGCGAATTCCTTGGTGATGTAGGGGAAGGCGAACTTCCCGTCCGATGTGAACTGGTCGGTCTGGGTCATGTCGATCCGGAAGATGTGGCTCCTGATGTCGCCGGTCACCGGACCCGTCCCCTCGGCAGGG
>WVXK01000036.1:4984-5379 GCA_011773515.1 Deltaproteobacteria bacterium | reverse complement strand
TTCTGCTGTGCCTGCCGGGGGTTTTCATCGAAGTCGGATTATGGATGGGTCGAATTGCCCGGAAGCGTTTAATTGTTTGAATTTAGACCGCCCCTGTGGTATTTTTTTGTCAACCTACTCTGAAGGAGGAGGGTATGAGAGTACCTGGAAAAGTATCGGTCATCGTCACGCTGTTGCTGATCGCCTGCGCCACCCCGCGTCTCGGTCATTCATACGATATCAGCAACCGGCTGTTTCACAGCGGGCTCACCACGCGGGGGCACTCGGGGCTCCTCTTCACGAAAGGGGGCACTTCGGTCGCCCAGGGCCAGTATTTTATCGGCCTTTCACCCGATTATTACGACAGGGACATAGCGGGGGGACAGAGCGAGTCGAAAACGACCGTTCCCCTGCAC
>WVXK01000036.1:4433-4979 GCA_011773515.1 Deltaproteobacteria bacterium | reverse complement strand
GATTCCGATATCTCCGATCTCGGGCTCTCGGTCAAGTGGTCGTTTCTCCAGGAGGAGGGGATGTCTTTTCCCTCTCTCGCCGTGGGCCTTTCGACCAGGTTCGGCCTCGGGGACATCGAAAAGGGGACCTCTGACATCGACGAATACAGCTTCACCTTCTTTCTCTCCGGGACGGCCCTCATCGACCTGGGCGCTACCGCAGACTACGCGCTGGCGATCTACGGGGAGGGGGGCGCGGTCTTAAACGACCTCGGCAACGATTTCGAGGAGAAACATGGCACCTACAGCCTGGGCGTGCTGCTCCCCATCCCGCCCTACAGCGACCTGGGCTTCATCCTGGAGTTCGGCGGCACGATCAATAAAGGTATAAAGAGCAACGATGATATCATCCGCCTGACGCCGGCTCTGCGCGTAAATTACGGAAGCTTTTCCTTCACGGGCGGGGTGAACTGGGTCAGCCCTGAGACCTCGGGTGAGGACTCTTACCTGAACTACATTCTCTCCGCCGTGTACACATTCTAATACCCCTTTCCGGGCCGCCGGGAA
>WVXK01000036.1:0-4385 GCA_011773515.1 Deltaproteobacteria bacterium | reverse complement strand
TCCCTTTCCCTTTGCCTGCGGTGGAGGCGTTCTTGACGCCGCTTTTATTTTTCTTGCCCGCGCTCTTTTTCTTCTTCACCTCGCTGTTTATCAGCACGAAGTTTTTTCCCGCCGACCGCATGTGGATGACCTCGTCGGGTGAATACCCGTAGTGCTCTGAGATGAACTTCAGGTTCACCATGTTCACCACGTCGGAATCGCTGAGCCTGATCGTCCCCCACTGGTTTTTCGGCTTGTTCTTGTAGTGCCCGTAGGCTTTTCCGTACGGGGGGCCTCCGGCCTTTTTCACCGGCACATAGTAGATATCGGGGGTGAGCCCGAAGCGAAGGGATATGTCCATCCATGAGGAGCCCCCGAGGCGGAGCCCGATCACCGTCTCTGCCGAGACACGCGCCCTCTTTGCGATGAAGAAGACGACGGGCAGCTCCTCGTGGGAAACGTTTTTCTTTTTGATCGCAACCACGTCTCCTTCCGGCACCCGGTAGTGGTCTGAAACGGCGAAGTAGAAGCTCTTCAGGCCGTCATCTCCTATCGACACGCCGAGGTCCATCCCCGCGCTGCCGAACCCGGCCACGCCCGCACAGATGAAGGCGGTCAGGATCGCAATGAAGCAGGCCTTTCGCATACCGCACCTCCCAGTTTTCTCGTGTGGACAGAATATGGTTTGAAAAGTCCACATAGACCGTTATCGGAAGATGCGCGTATAAGTTAACGCCGTGGGCGATATTTCTCGAATCTTGAAGGAGCGCGTCATAACCGGCGGCACAGGCACAGGGAAGGTAAATGAGGAAAATCATAAAAAATTAGTATAGAATATAATCTGTTTGCCGTTTTTCCTGTTATAGAGTAGTGGACAGCGATAGGAGTAACCCTGTGGGAGGATCCGATGCATCACAAAACGCAAAGCCTGAAAGAGACGGGTTTCTACAATCTTCGACACGTTCACTGGAACCATACCACGGCCAACCTTCTGGAGCACGCCATTCAGAGGCGCGAGGGGCTTCTCGCCCAGCAGGGACCGCTCGTCGTGAGGACGGGGCAGTACACGGGCAGGTCCCCGCACGACAAATATATCGTCGACGAGCCCAGCAGCAGCGACAGAGTGTGGTGGGGCAAGGTAAACCAGTCCATATCGTCTGAGGTTTACGAACACCTGAGAAGCCGGGTCCTCACCTACTTTCAGGACCGGGACGTGTACGTACAGGAGCTCTACGCCGGCGCAAACCCGAAGTACCGGATATCCTTACGCCTGGTGAGCGAATCGGCCTGGCACGCCCTTTTTGCACGGACCATGTTCATCAGGGAGGCGGACAGGAGCAAGCTCGACCAATTCGTTCCCGATTACACCATCATACACGCCCCGCACTTTCACGCCGCCCCCGAGGAGGACGGAACCCGCTCGGAAGTTTTCGTGATACTGAATTTCGGCAGGAAGGAGATCCTGATCGGCGGGACCCAGTACGGTGGCGAGATAAAAAAATCGATCTTCACCCTCATGAACTACCTTCTCCCCTTGAAGGGGATCCTGTCCATGCACTGCTCCGCGAATGTGGGGGAGCAGAATGGGGACACGGCGCTGTTCTTCGGCCTCTCCGGAACGGGCAAGACCAGCCTCTCCATCGATACGGCCCGGGTTCTCGTGGGGGACGACGAGCACGGCTGGGGGGATGACGGTATCTTCAACGTCGAGGGTGGCTGTTACGCCAAGGTCATCAAGATCTCGAAGGAGTACGAGCCCGAGATATTTTGCTCGTCGCAGATGTTTGGCGCGATCATGGAAAACGTCACCATCGATTCGGTAACCAGGGAGATCGACTTCGACGACGATTCGCTCACCGAGAACACCCGTGCGGCCTTTCCCATAAGCTACCTTCCCAACGCCGCAAAGACCGGAATCAGCGGCCACCCGGAATTCATCTTTTACCTGACCGCCGATGCCTTCGGTGTTCTCCCTCCCATAGCGAAGCTCACGCCTGACCAGGCCATCTACTATTTCCTGCTTGCCTACACGGCGAAAGTGGCGGGGACGGAGTGTGGCATCAAGGACCCGGAAGCCACGTTCAGCCCCTGCTTCGGCGCGCCTTTCATGGTTCACCCCCCCGTGGTCTACGCCGAGATGCTCGGAGAGAGGATTCGCAAGCACGGTTCGACCGTGTGGCTCGTAAACACCGGCTGGACGGGAGGGGCTTACGGGGTCGGGGAGCGGATAAGCCTCCCCTATACCAGGAGCATGGTTCACGCCGTCCTGGAGAGGAAGCTCGAAAAGACGGCCTTCAAGACCGACCCGTTTTTCGGGCTGCACCTGCCCGTCGAGGTTCCGGGGGTTCCCCGTGACGTGCTGAGGCCCAAGAACACCTGGAAGGACAAGGATGCCTACGACAGGGCCGCCGTCGAGCTGACACGCCGGTTCCGGGAAGCCTTCAAAGAGTTCGAGACGGCCGTGCCGGCCTCGGTCAAGGATTCGGGCCCGCGGTAGCCGTTGCCTCGAAGTTGATGACTGTCACCTCCCCGTTCAGCACGATTACCGATACGCTTTCGGGGGAAAAAACAAAATCGGGATCAGATGGCGTGACCACGTATTTGCTGTTATCCAGGTCGGTGAACCTGTAGAACCCGTCGGATCCCGTGAAGACCGAGAGCGCGGTGTCGTGCGGAAATACCCTGAAGAGAGTGATTTCGACCCCATCCAGCCCTTCACCGCCGGAGGATACCGTCCCCTTTATGGCGCTCAGAGGGTATGTCCAGGAGCAAGCCTCGTTGCTCTGTGCGGAGTCGTTCTGCAAGTCCAGGAGGAAGTTCGTAAAATCCAGGGCGTCGGAAATGTAGAAGCTCGAAACCCGATAACAGTACTCCGTGTCGGGGGCAAGGCCGCTGTCATCGTACCAGGTTGTCAGAACATAGGATGATCCGAACGTGTAGTCGATGTACTCGCCGTTCCTGAAAATCTTATAGCCGATTTCACCGGGATCCTCGTACTGGTGGATTTCCCAGGTGAGCGTTATCTCATGGGGCGATGCGGGAGTGGCGGTGAGGTTCCGGGGTACCGGGGGGTCTATGAGGGCGTTGCATCCCGGGAGGAGGAATGCCATGAGGAAACCAACGGCCCGCGCATATTTTCTCAACCGTGAAAATATTCCCATGTGACTACCCCTGCAAACCGTTACCGACCCGCTCACAGCTTTTGCCTCTGGAGGAAGATCCCCTTGTCGACCTTTTCAAAAAACGTCTGGTAGAATTTCAGGTCGTCCACCTGCCTCACCTTGACGACGGCCCCCTTGTTGTCCAGGACCTTGCTCTGGAAGTTCACCCGTACCTTGCACTGTTTCCCGAACTCGCTGACGTTCGCCGTGCACTCCATGACGGAATTTGCGTTCCACCGGGCATCCTGGCCGCCGAAGAGGGTGGCGAGAAAGATCCCGCCCATGCTCGATTCCTCCTTCTCTTTCACGGCGTGCAGAATCCCCAGATCGCTGTTTGCCTCCCTGATGATGAAGCCCTCGTCCTGGAGGACGTTGACGATCGCCTTGAGGACCATCTTCGTGTCCTCCTCGTCGAAGATGCGCGTCTGGAACTGGCGGATCTGCAGCTGGGTCATCTCCGTTTTCGGCGTCGTGGCGCAGCCGGAGGAAAAGAAGAGGGAGAGCAGAAGGAGCATGGCGGCAGCGTATGTGTGGTTTCTGTTCATGGGTTACCTCCCTCGCTAAAACTTGCTCGCGTGGTAGGAGAACGACTCGACCAGGCTTCGCTCATCGAACTTGATGACCACGGTCAGCGTCTTCTGCGTGGTCTCGGCTGCCCCGGCCTCGCGCGAGTATCCCGGCGCGGCGCCGGCTGCCACGTCCCCGAAAATCCCGATCAGAAGCACGGTCCCGTATCCCGCGCTCTTCGAGTAGGCGGCGGTCGATGCGACCTTGTCGAAGATCCAGGTTTCCCTGCCGTCGCTGTCCCTGGTCACGATGTTGGGGGAACCGAGTGCTTCCGCGACGTCGGGCTGGGACATTCCCACGTGGATCTCCCTCTGCACGATCCCGACGGTCATCTCCCGCTCCTTCGCCCCGGGAAGGCTCTCCCCGTGGCGGGCGGCGCTCATGCAGCCCGCAGATACCATGCCCGTTCCCAGCAATGCGGTGAGAAGCAGCGAGCATACTGTTCGGTAGTCGATAAACATGTGATGCCTCCTTTTCATAAAAATGGTTGAAATGAAATCAGATCTTTTTTCAGCGGCATCGCCCATAGTCACCTCCCTGAAAAAGCGGTGCAGGCCATCATCTTCCGCCCTGTTTCCCTTCCCGCCGGCTTTTCCACGCACCGAAGGGCGGGGGGAGGGCTACAGGTAGATGAGGCCGTGAAAGAGCCGTTCCCACTCCTTTGCAAGCGTGAATGCA
>WVXK01000035.1 GCA_011773515.1 Deltaproteobacteria bacterium | reverse complement strand
CTATTCCGTGATTTCCGTCACCACTCCGGCGCCGACCGTCCGTCCGCCCTCGCGAATCGCAAACCGGAGCTCCTTCTCCATCGCGATCGGCATGATCAGCTCGATCGCCAGCTCCACATTGTCCCCGGGCATGACCATCTCCGTGCCCTCCGGCAACTGCGCCACCCCCGTCACATCCGTCGTCCGAAAATAAAACTGCGGCCGGTACCCGTTGAAGAACGGCGTATGCCTCCCTCCCTCCTCCTTCGTCAACACGTACACTTTCCCCTTGAACTTCATATGCGGCGTGATCGTCTTCGGCGCCGCGATCACCATCCCACGCTCCAGCTCCTGCTTCTCGATCCCTCGCAGCAACAACCCCACGTTGTCTCCCGCCTCCGCCTGATCCAGCGTCTTGCGGAACATCTCCACCCCCGTCACCACCGTCTCCTTCGTCTCCTTTACTCCCACGCGCTCCACCTTGTCGCCAACCTTGATCGTCCCGCGCTCCACTCGGCCCGTCCCCACCGTCCCTCGTCCCGTAATCGAAAACACATCCTCCACCGGCATCAAAAACGGCTTCTCCTTGTCCCGCTGCGGCGTCGGTATGTAGTCATCGATCGCATCCAACAGCTCCAGGACCGACTTGCACTTCTCACAGTCCTCCTTCCCGCACCCGCAGTTCATCGCCTGAAGCGCCGACCCCTTCACCACCGGTATCTCATCCCCTGGAAACTCGTAGTTCGACAACAGCTCCCGTACCTCCAGCTCCACCAGCTCCAGCAGCTCCGGATCGTCCACCATGTCCGTCTTGTTCAAATACACCACGATGTACGGCACGTTCACCTGCCGCGCCAACAGTACGTGCTCCCGCGTCTGCGGCATCGGCCCGTCCGCCGCGCTCACCACCAGCACCGCCCCGTCCATCTGCGCCGCTCCCGTAATCATGTTCTTGATGTAGTCCGCATGCCCCGGACAGTCCACGTGTGCATAGTGACGCTTGGGCGTCTCGTACTCCACATGCGCCGTCGCTATCGTGATCCCACGCTCCTTCTCCTCCGGTGCCTTGTCTATGTCGTCAAACGGTATGTACTCCGCCAACCCAGTCTTCGAGAGTATGTTCGTCATCGCCGACGTCAGCGTCGTCTTCCCGTGGTCCACGTGCCCGATCGTCCCTACGTTTATATGCGGCTTCGTCCTCTCGAATTTCTTCCTGGCCATCCGTTCTCCTCCTTA
>WVXK01000034.1:1239-1577 GCA_011773515.1 Deltaproteobacteria bacterium | reverse complement strand
GGGTGGAAGGGGACGGAGCGGGAGTGGCACAACTACAACCAGCTCTACCTCTTCATGGCCGCTTTCGCCACCCCCCTGGTCGCCTCGGTCCACTCCGTCGTCTCCTGGGACTTCGCCATGAGCATCATACCCGGGTGGCACACCACCATCTTCGCGCCCTACTTCGTGGCGGGGGCCATATTCTCCGGAACGGCGATGGTGATCACCCTCGTGGTCCCGATGCGCAGGATCCTGAAGCTCGACGCCTACATAACCGACGACCACTTCGAGAGCATCGCCAAGATCCTGCTCTTTACCTCGCTCATCGTGACCTACGCCTACATCGTCGAGTTCTGCCT
>WVXK01000034.1:0-1091 GCA_011773515.1 Deltaproteobacteria bacterium | reverse complement strand
TGAAGACCCTGCCCGTGCTGTCGATAACGGAGGTAAAGGAGCATCTCTGATGGTGAAGCAGCTGACATTCGACAGGAAGGAAGAGTTTCTGGACGCCCTGAGAGGGCTCGTGCAGGAGAAGGTGCCCGGAAGAAAGCTCAAGCTGTTCATGCCCTTTTTCGTCCATGACGTAGAAGAGATCATTCCCCCCAAGGAGGGCAGGGTCAAGTATTTCGCCTTCATCGGCGCGGCGTCGGGCACCCTGACGGGCTTCGTCTTTACCATCCTCACATCGCTCAGCTGGCCGCTGATCACGGGGGGCAAGCCGATCGTGTCGATCCCGCCGTTTATCATCATCGCCTTCGCACTCACCATCCTCTTCGGTGCCCTCTCGAGCTTCGCCGGCTTTCTCATCCTGTCGCGGCTGCCGAGCGTTGAAAGCATAATCTCGGAGGAGGAGTTCGAAAACAGGTTCGTGATAATCGTGGAGGAGGCGGCCGGGAGATGAGGAAATTGTTGAAAAAAATCGACGGCCTCCTGATTGTTTTCGCCCTCGTCTGGTTGTTTGTCGCCTTCGTGGAGGCAAGCCCCCTCGCCGAAAGCGGAGGGGCGCTCCTTTTCACGCTCATCTTCTGGGTCAGCGTGATCCAGGGATCCGTGGCCGCGGCGGCCGCAAGCGACCTGATCAAGGCCCGCTGGGTGGGCTCCGTCAGGCGGCAGCTGATCTCCGTCTACCCGCTCCTGCTCTTTACGGCGCTCCTTTTCCTTCTGCTCGTGCCCTTCGTGGACTCCTACCCCTGGGTGGGAAGGGGAGGCTTCTGGTTCAGCAAGGGCTCGTTCGTCCTGCGCAACTTCCTGGTCCTCTTCGTGACGTACCTGGCGGCGCGACGGTTCGCCATCAGCGCACAGAGAGATGACGAGAAAAGGCATTTCCACGCCACCCTCTATCTCTTCGCCTTCGTGGTTTCCCAGAGCCTCATCGCCTTCGACTGGGTCATGTCTCTCGCCCATCCCTGGTACAGCACCCTCTTTGGCGCCTATTTCTTCATCGAGGCCCTCTACTGCGGCTTCGCCGTATCGGGCGTCCTCTACATCTTCCTCTACCGGCGCGA
>WVXK01000033.1:1975-2370 GCA_011773515.1 Deltaproteobacteria bacterium | reverse complement strand
TATCAGAACTTCCCGATAAGCGGCGCGAACACGAGGGACACCACGGCCATGAGCTTTATGAGGATATTCATCGAAGGCCCGGAGGTGTCCTTGAAGGGATCACCCACGGTGTCCCCCACGACAGCCGCGTGATGCGCATCCGAACCCTTTCCTCCGTGATGGCCTTCCTCGATGAACTTCTTGGCGTTATCCCACGCGCCCCCGCCGTTCGCCATCATGATACCCACCAGGACGCCGGTAACCGTCGCGCCGGCGAGAAACCCGCCGAGGGCCTCGGCACCGAGCCCGAAGCCGACGACGAGGGGAGCGGCTATGGCGATGATGCCGGGTGCGATCATCTCCTTGAGAGCGCCTTTCGTCACGATATCGATGCACTTGTCGATCTCAGGCTCCGC
>WVXK01000033.1:0-1964 GCA_011773515.1 Deltaproteobacteria bacterium | reverse complement strand
ATCTCAACGACCATCTGTCCCGCAGCCCTGCCGACGGCCTCCATCGTCAGCGCGGCGATGAGGAACGGCATCATGGCACCCAGGAGCAGGCCGATGATGGTGGTGGAGTTCGTCAAGTCGATCTTTTCCAGGCCCACCGTCTTCTGGTAGGCGGAGAAAAGCGCCAGGGCCGTCAGGGCAGCCGAACCGATGGCAAACCCCTTGCCGATGGCCGCCGTTGTGTTCCCCAGGGCATCGAGGCGATCGGTGATCTTTCTTATCTCGGGGCCGGCGCCGCTCATCTCCGCGATGCCGCCGGCGTTGTCGGCAATCGGCCCGTAGGAGTCGGTGGACATCACGATCCCTATCGTCGCCAGCATACCCACGCCGGAAAGGGCTATCCCGTAGAGCCCCGCAACCGCGTAAGCGACGTATATGGCCAGTGCGAGCGTCAGCACGGGGAGAATCGTGCTCTTGAACCCAACGGCAATACCGGTGATGATGTTGGTGGCAGGCCCCGACTCGCTCGCCTCTGCAATCCTCTTGATGGGGGCCATGGAGGTGTAGTACTCACTCTCCACGCCGATCAAAACGCCGCAGATCATGCCGGCGAGAACAGCGAAGAACGGACCGACGATCCCCACCAATGCCTTCACGGAGAGGAACGCGCCGATGATGAAGACGACGCCGCTCACGTACGTTGCGTTTCGAAGAGCCGTCTGGGGATCCATCTTTTTGAGGATGTTCATCGAAAAGACCCCGATGATAGAGGATATCAAACCGACGGCGATGAGAACGAGGGGCAGGGACATGAATTTCAGCGGTTCCGACATTACGGCGCCCAGCGCCATAGCCGCGATGACGGACCCCACGTAGGATTCGAAGAGGTCGGCCCCCATCCCGGCCGTGTCTCCCACGTTATCGCCCACGTTGTCGGCGATGACACCCGGGTTCCGCGGGTCGTCCTCGGGAATCCCCGCCTCGATTTTCCCGACGAGATCGGCGCCCACATCGGCGCTCTTCGTGTAGATCCCCCCG
Source organism: Deltaproteobacteria bacterium (assembly GCA_011773515.1). Lineage (NCBI taxonomy): Bacteria > Pseudomonadati > Myxococcota > Myxococcia > Deltaproteobacteria bacterium. The sequence goes on along the minus strand of WVXK01000033.1, from coordinate 947 downwards.
CCCACACGGGCAAACAGGGCGATGCTCGACGCGCCCATGGCGAAGCCGTTGATGATGAGGGGCGCTCTCACGGGATCCTCCTTCATGAAGTAAAACCAGATGCCGAGCCCGATCACCCCCAGGGAAGCGACGCAGAGCCCCATAACAGAGCCCCCCAGGAAGGAGATAAAGAGGGCAAGGGGTGTCCCGCCGTCTTTCGCCCCCTGGCAGGCACGGGAGCTGGTCCTCGTAGCCGCCTCCATGCCGAACCAGCCTGCAAGCATCGAACAGAGCGCACCCGAAAGATAGGCGACGCCTGTCAGCACGCTCAGCGTCGAGGCAAGGGCGATGAAGACGACCACCATGAAACCTGCGATAATGGTGTACTCGCGCTTCAGAAAAATCATCGCCCCCAGGTGAATCTTATCGGCGATGACTACCATCTTCTCGTTCCCCGGGTCGAATTTCATGACCGAAAAGTAGTTCACGACGGCGATGATCATACCCAGAACGCCGAGAAGGGGAATCAACAGAAAGATCGTGTTCATCTCGTACCCCCACGTTTTTCGTATTTATTAAAAAAACAAAGGCTTTCTCAATTGGCTTAAACGTAAAATTGTTATAACGATAAGGCCTTGGTTGTCAAGTGTAAAAATCGCTCATCTCCTTCCGGGGAGCGGAAAAACTCAGCGGATCAGCCTCCGCCTCATGAAGAAAAGCGAGAGGAAGAAAAGGATGGTGAAGGCAAGGCCCATGTATGCCACGTACCGTACCGATAGCAGACCGTATTGTCCCGACGACAGCGCCCTCGACAGCCTCGTCAGGTGGGTGAGGGGAAAGACGGCCGAAACCTTCTGCGCCCAGAGAGGCAGGTTCGTCACCGGGAAGAAGGTGTCACCGAAGAGAAACATGGGGGTTACGATGAGAAAAACGGGGAGGTTGAACATGTCGATCGTGGGGAGCACGGC
>WVXK01000032.1 GCA_011773515.1 Deltaproteobacteria bacterium | reverse complement strand
ACCTTCCTATCGACGGGCTCGCCTACGAGGACGGACAGCTCACCCTGAACGGCGTGCCGGTAGCAAGGCTGTCCGGCGCCGAGACCGTACGCCTTGCGGTCAAGATCGCTCACCACCGGGTCCGGGAGCGCCAAGGCAAGTTTGTCTTGCTGGACGGGCTGGAGAAGCTACACGACGACCAGCGCGCGGCTATGCTCGACGAGATCCGCGGTAGCGACGTGCAGTGGCTCATGACCGAGGTAGGGCTGCGAGGCAACGGCGAGGGAGTCGAGGTCGTCGTAATGGGCCCGGCGAGCAAGCAGGACAAACCGGTCAAGGGCGGATCCGCACCGTCGAAGCAGGGGGCGCTGGATGTCTAGCCCAGTTCCCACCTTCGACTACCGCGACGACCCAGCGCAATACGAGGCATGGGGCGCTGATATCCCGTCAGGACTGCACCTCAACGTGCCGTTCAACCGGTACCTACGTTGGCCATGCGTCTCGCAGTCCGGCCTCAAGACCCTTGCTCGTAGCCCTGGCCACTACCAGCATGCAAAGCTGTTTCCCTGGTCAAGCAAGGCGGCCGACATCGGTAGCGCGCTAGACGACGGTTGGCTTGATAGCCCCGAGCTACTGGCTCACAGCTACACCACGGTCCCCTGGCCGACGCCATGCAAGAAGGACGGAACGCCGTATGGCAACTGGCTCGTATCCAATGAAGGCAAGGCGTGGAAGGCAGACAATGAGCACCGTACGATCTTGACCGTTGACGACGCGTTCGCCGTCTACGGTATGATGCTCAAGCTCAACGAGCACCCGATCGCCAGCGACCTACGACACCGGTCCCGCACGCAGGTATCGATCGTGTGGGACTGCCCCGAGACCGGTATCCGCTGCAAGGGCCGGTTCGATATGCTCGCCGGTGACGAGCCACCGTATGAGGCGTCCGACCTGAAGAGCACTACCGTCGTGATCGATCCGATGGCCGACAAGGATCCATTCTGGGATCACGCTACGCGTCTTGGTTACCACCTACAGGCCGGCTGGTATACGTGGGGGCTGGAAATCATAACCGATGAGCCGCATACGGACTATCGGATCGTGGCCGTTGAACAGAAGCCACCGCACACGGTCGAGGTCTACCGGTACTACCCGGATGACATCGAAGCGGCGCGGGAGATCACGTCCGACCTGCTAGGGCTGTACGCCCATTGCAAGCGCGGCGAGATCAGCTGGAACCGTACCTCGACCAACAGAGAACACAACAGACGCGTGCCCGCATGGGCGTGGAGGTAGCATGATTCCGCGACAAGCTACTACCGTAGACGATCACATCCGCAGGGTAACCGACGAATTGCTGTCTGCTCTCGCCGAGTATCAGCCAGACGTGATGCTGGAGCTATGCGACGACAACGACGAATCCAAGGCAACAATGCGGCACGGGGCGGTAGCTCTTTGCATTGAAGGCGAATCGGACGGAAGGGACTGGCACTGGATCGTCCGCGCCGATTCTTGCTGGATGTATATCGTGGGTGGCTGCTGCCATACCGGGTGGGACTGCCAAGGAACGTGCGAAGTATTTCGCGCCGACAGTCAGCAGGAAGCGATCGGCATGGCGCCAGACGATGTCAAGTCAACTCTCCTACAGATGTTGGCGCGAGGCGACAGAGTCATAGATAACCAACTCGACTGGTAAGAGGTAACACATGATTAACGGACTACAACCGTCGCTGGCCGAAGGCGGCAAGATCAAGATCGGTGGCAAGGGCAAGGAGATCAAGTCTCGCAAGGGCAACAAGTTCCGCCCGCCCGAGAAGTACGATCACTTCATTATCACGACCACCACGCGAGACCGGGCCGGCGACCTAATCGTTGATACCGAGCTCATGCAGGCGCTGCTCGACGACGACTGGGGCGACGACGACGGCAAGCTACGCAAGATCCCGATCACCGTCCATGAGGACACCTTTGACAAGATCATGCCAACCTTCTACGCGGCGTACGCTGGCAAGAAGCTGGCGTGCCGTGGTGATGGGCAAGTGGCCACGCGCTACAGGTTCAACGACCGGCGAGAGCGGCTCGACGAGACCTTCGAGAT
>WVXK01000031.1:14055-16777 GCA_011773515.1 Deltaproteobacteria bacterium | reverse complement strand
CCCTCCCAGATCAATAGGTCGGTCCGCCCCCTCTTTTTCCCCGCCAGGAGGATGCCCCTTCCATTTTCGATGGACGATATTTCGAGAATATCGGGGTCGCCGACGGCTATCCTCTTCAGCTCTTTCACCGCGAGAAGGCGCTGATGTCCAACGTGAACTATGAGCTCATAAGAACTTGATATACAATATGAAACATTGAATAAAGCAATGAGCGCATTGATCAGGAAGATTTTCCATGCCCTGCTGCCGTGAGACTTCATTTTTTCACTGCCGCCCCTGTTGTTTTCGTGATCTTGAATTTTTTATCGAGCCTTCCCTTTTTGTACAGCTCTACGGTCTGAGATATCGTCTTTTTATTGCGTCTTCCTGCCACGCTTTTTTCGGCAGGGTTTCTCAGGACAAAATAAAGCTTCGATGAGGGGTTAGAAAGCGCATTCAGAATGCTTGCCGCCTGTGACCGGCTAACGAGCAGCGTGATCCCCGACGGGGCGCTTCCTTCACCGCTGTCAGGTACGGCCCCCGTGAACGCTCCGTCAACTGCCGTTACGGTGATGTTTTCCAGCAGAAGGATCGTTTCCGCTTTCGTTTCCATATCCCCTGGACGGGTGAGATACAGATCGACGTGGTCTCCCGGCCTCAGCAGGCCGGAGAAGGTCGTATTTTCGTCGGCGGGAAGCGTAAGCGCCCGCTTTCCCTTCTCGATCAACAGGGAGAAACGGTCCAGTTCGACGGGATTTTCAATGTCATCCCAGAGGAAGGGATTTCCACTTCCGACGCTGTTTTTCGACAGGGCGCCTTCTATTTCCGGGTACTCTTTTTCTTTGACCATCCTCGGGAAGTAGCCGCTGACGGGGATCTCCTTCACCTTGAGCGTATCCGGGCTCAAAATATCGCCACGGCGAATGTTTTTGCCGGCAACGACGATTCTCACCCCCTTCCTGCTTTCCCGGTCCTTCCAATCGTTTATTCGAATGTTCTGCATCAGCAAGAATGCCGATAAAAGGGAGATGAGAACGGAAAAGAGAAGCAGAATCAATTTTCTGTTCCGGCTCATAAATGGAGCTCCGTTACCTGGCACGTGGGGGGCGATTTTCTCCAGAACGTGACGGTTATGCTGATCCCCTTCGTGATATTGAGAAAAACGAGCGGCTTCTCCCGGCTGAAATCCCTGCTTTCCGACACCATCCAGCCCTCTCCAACAGGAGCAGGGCTTTTCAGAGCAGATACCCATTCTCCGGGATTTCCAATAAAAAAGACATAGTGGACCGCGATTCCGGGGTCGTTCCTGAAATAGAGGTCCCCGTCAATTTCTGGTCGTATCTTTTCAGGGAGCAGGGAAAACAGGCTCTTTACATCCTCTGTACCCGCAACCCGGAATCCGCTTTCCATCAAACCGTCGACTTTTTCTTCCCGGGACAGATCGAAGGAGGCAATAATTTTTTCCGGGGGCATCTCATCGTCCTGGGACATGTCGCTCATGATCTTATCAGGCGTCAACGGCTCCGCGCAGAGGGCAAAGGGGAACAGGATCAGGGTTATCGCTGTTACCAAGACAAGAACCTTCACGTATCACCTCCCAAACAGACCCGCGAGAATAATCGCATGCGTGATGTCGATCGACATTTTCAGCTTTTTGCCGAACCGTGAGCGATCGTCCCAGCTGTCGATGAGAATGAGGTTTTTCTCCAGGATGCGCTGTGGATCCTCCTCTATCCAGGATGAGAGGGATTTTTTTTTCGGTGTGAATGCCAGCTCGACTTCGCTTTTCCACGAGAGGGGGGCATGCGAAAAATTGTCGAAAAACGTCCTGTTTCCCGCGATCCTCCTGATCGTGACATCCCGGTTGTCCACGTGTAAATCCTCGGTCAAAGGGTTTTTCAAATCCCTTTTCAACCTGCCGGATATGAGGTTTATCTGGTAGGCGTCGTACAGAGCCATGTTTTTGGATTCGAGTATTTTGTAGACCACGAGCGTACCGGCAATCAAAAGGGAAATGATCGGGAGGATAAGAATCGTCTCAACCAGTCCGGCCCCCCGTCTGCTCTTACTGACCATGCTGTATCCTCTTCGTGAGCATTTGTACGGTTTTTGATTCGGGTTTCACGCGCCTGCTCTTCCACGCAGCCTTGAATGAAGTCCCCCCATAGGGCTTTGCGCAGGAAACGGCATAGTTTCTGTATTTTTCATTGAAGATAGTACCGAGGAGGGGGGCCCGGCTCCCCGAGTAGCCGACAAAATAGACGACCTGCTTTTCATGGAAATCGCGCTCGGTAACCTGGGGTATGATTTCTCCTTTGAGAGCGAAGAGGAATCTTACCTGTGAAAAGAATATCCTCGTCAACCTTTTGAAAAAAAATCTCTTGAATCGGCTTTTCGGCCTGTGTGACCGGGCCTTTCCCCTCAATTCCCCCATGATCCCGGTAATTGTGAGGGGCTCTCCATCCTCGAGGCACAGTCTCAGGACTGCATCGCTCCTTCTGCCCGGAGCGGGAATGGATGGGTAGAGAAATCCATTAATGTTGTAATATTTCAGGAGCCTGCTCAGACATGCGAGCATCAGCGGGGGCACGGCTTTTTTTATCTTTTTCGCCATATTCGAAAATTTAACCCCCGAATCCCACAGCTTTCTTATCACCGCGGGGGCTTTTTTTGAGAGGTGAAAGAAGAGAGAGGGGTTGCCCGAGAGGGCAAGGCCGATTGATGAGACCCAGAGCAGAAGGAC
>WVXK01000031.1:13667-14045 GCA_011773515.1 Deltaproteobacteria bacterium | reverse complement strand
TTCCCACGTGGCAAGCGAGATGGCTATGGAATCCGCTGCGGTCTCCACGGAATTTTGCTCGTAAAAATATTTTCCCGTGTTGATGGACAGAAAGACGCTCGTGATCAATGCAAGGGAGGTTACGAGGGTGAAAGCGGTTACGTAACCGCGTCTGTCGAAAAAGAGACCGATCATCGACTCACTCCACGATGAATGTAACTTTCGGCCGGTAGTGAACACCATCGCTCGAGAGATCGATCTTCCCGAAGCCGGCATGAGAGGCGATCGGCTCGAAGAGCCGGGTGGGAACGAAATTCATCGAAAGCACCGCATCGATGCAGAGGGTCAATATGCTTCCGCTTGCGATCGTCTCCCTATCGGTCAGCCTGCTTCCCCTTT
>WVXK01000031.1:12669-13643 GCA_011773515.1 Deltaproteobacteria bacterium | reverse complement strand
GAAATGCTTTCCTGACTTCCCGGACGCTCTTTCCCGAAGAGATGCTCGCTGTCCTTGCGAACTTTTTCGAGAAGCGGTGGATCCTGTGGAGGGTGAATGTTGTCAGTGCAAGGTCGATGGACAAAAAGACAAGGAGCGCAACGATTATGGAGCCGAGCACTGCTTCTACGAGAACGCTCCCCCTGTTGCGAATCTGTCTACTTTGACGTGGCATAGTCGCTCAGGGTCTTCTTGTTCTGCTCTTTTTTGGATGACTTCGACAGGTCCTTTACTTTGAATCCATGGCCCGAAAGGGCTGATATGATCGCGTGAAACTGGTTTCGCACTTGGTTGCCGAAAATATTTACGATCCCGATGGCGGCGATTGCGACCAGGGCAAGGATAATGATGTACTCCGTCAGCCCCTGAGCTTTCCGACACTTTGCTTTGCTCTGTTTCCGCTCCATTTTGCATCCTCCCCGTTTTTTTTCGGTGAGGATTGCAAACATGATGCCGGAAACTTTCCGGGGGAAGGGAGTGTAAATCGTTGATTTACCGATTGCGATCAAAGAGAGGGAGCTCTTTGATAAGGACCGGGAGTATTAAATCCGTACCGGCGTCTTATTCTCGTACCATCACTGCATATCCGGTGTCTTTATGTCGTACCGCCGCAGCTTTTCAAAGAGGGTCGATTTTGCTATGCCGAGGTTTTTCGCCGCCCTCGTCTTGTTCCACTTCGTTCGGTTCAGCTCCTTCACGATCGTTTCCCTTTCCGCGAGGTCAATTTTCCGCAACGCAGCCCGGGGGGCAGGGGGATCCCCCGGCCCCTGGATCGAATGAGATTCCACGCGTAAAAGCTCCTTTATGATATACGGGGAAATTTCATCCTCCTGCGTCAGAACGGCAGCCCTGTTGATGACATTTTTCAGCTCTCTCACGTTTCCCGGCCAGGGGTATTTCGCAAGGACATCGAGGGCTTCATCCGTGATAGCCTT
>WVXK01000031.1:11595-12639 GCA_011773515.1 Deltaproteobacteria bacterium | reverse complement strand
TTCTCTCCCGGAGGGGAGGGATGGAAATGGGGAAGGAGTTCAAGCGGTAAAAGAGGTCTTTTCTGAACGTTTTTTCAGCCGCCTCTTCCCTCAGGTCGCGGTTGGTTGCAGCGATGATGCGGATATTTACGCTCACCGGGTGAGTTCCTCCAACCCTCTTTATCTCTGACTCTTCAAGGGCCCGCAGCAACTTGGGCTGAACGTCTTTGGACATATCCCCAACTTCATCGAGAAACAGGGTACCACCCTGGGCGATTTCAAAGGCGCCCTTTCTCTCGCTCAGCGCCCCCGTGAACGCGCCTTTTTCGTGTCCGAAGAGCTCGGATTCTGTGAGCCCCGGTGCGATGGCACTGCAGTTGACGGCAACAAACGGGTGTGCTCTTCTCGTGCTCATCAGATGAATCCCCCTGGCAACGAGCTCTTTGCCCGTTCCCGTCTCGCCGATGATCAAAACGGGAAAGTCGGTTTCCGCCACCTTTTTCATCAGGCCGAAGAGCTCGCGGATCTCTTTGCTGTCTCCAATCATACCGATTTCTGAAGGGTCGATTGCACTGGCCCTGCGAATCTTATTCGCCTTTCGGCCATGCGGTAACATCGCCGTATCGCCAAGAGGCTCAGTTGGAAGCTCATCCTGTTTTTCCGCGTCCAGGGAGGATGTCATGAAGTGGAGCTCGTAGGGGCCTATTTTGATGTCAGTGTTGCCCGCAAGCGTTTCCTTCCCAATTCTCCTGCCGTCGATGAAGGTCCCGTTCTTGCTGACGTCCTCGATGAAGAATCCAAACTCCGTCCCGGTGATCCGCGCATGTTTCCGCGACACCGAGGATTCGGGAAGGATGAGGTCGCACGCCGGTGACCTGCCGATCAGGACTTCGCCTTTTTTGCATCGAAGCTCGACCCTCTGTGATTCTGAGAGATTTACGACAAGGTAGGCGTTGGTGGAGGCCTTCTCATTCATCGTCTTCCCCCTTCCGTTTTCTGCATGGTAAAGCAAAAGAGATACCATATCTTATGGCAGGGCAAAGAGAAAGGGAAGGGGAAAGGCGC
>WVXK01000031.1:10399-11541 GCA_011773515.1 Deltaproteobacteria bacterium | reverse complement strand
TGTTCCTGTTTTCCGCGTGGTGGGCAAGGGGGGTTTCGGTCAGGTTGTTTGCCTCGTCGCTTTCGTGCAACCGGTTCTCCGGGTCGATGACGGCGATGATAAACTCCCCCTGCAGATAGATTTCGGCCCGGTAGTCGAACCGGGGCCAGACGGTTTTGCCCGGGGGAAGGGACCGGATAATTTCCTTTCCCACCAGGATATTCATCCCGTCGAGGAGGTCGTTTTCAGAGAGATAGTAGGCGATCTGCACCCCGACAGCCTCCCTGTTGCCAATGTTCGCCACCTGGAGGTACCCTTCTGCTTTCTGCGTCGAATCGGCGTAATCGACGCTGAATTCGCTCCACGATAGAATGAGGTCCGGAAGGGGTTCGGGCGGGGGAGCGTGGTACATGACGACCATGCCGTGATTGGGATCTGCCAGGGTGATGTCCACGGCGCCGTCGCCGTTTATGTCGCCGGTAGCCAGACCGTGCGGGTTGTAGCTGCTTGCGTAGGGAAGGGGAAGCGTCTGGCTGAGGCTCAGGTTGCCGTCGGCGTCCTGGGTATAGATACCGAGGAGGTTCTTGCCGCACAGCGCGACCAGGACGTCGTCTTTCCCGTCGAAGTTGACGTCAGCTATCTCGAGGGTGTTCGGGACGTGGGGCGAGGGGATGAAGCGGACCGCGGGGTTCAGCTTCCCCACGTCGTTCTGGTAGAGCACGCCGATGGAGGAGAACGAGCCCGCCCGGAGGGAGGAGACGACAACGTCGGGAAGCATGTCCCCGTCCACGTCGCCGAGCGCCGCTCCCAGGGTAACATCTTCCTTTCCCAGGTCGTAGTAGTAGGGGAGGAGGAAGCCTCCGAGGCTGTTCTGAAGGAGGATCCCGATATTATCGTACAGGTTGCCGCCGCCGCTCATGACGATGATATCGGTGAGCCCGTCGCTGTTCACGTCCCCGACGACCAGGTCGTTGTTTCCGCCGTGATCCAGTGTGAAGGTGGCCGGAGGGCTGAGCGTACCGTCGGGTCTCTGGAAGAAGATGTCCACGTCGCTGGACGCCTCTCCCGAATCGATCGAGACGACGTCCTGAAGCCCGTCGTTGTTGAAATCGCCGATCCTCACCATGTAGGCGTTGCTCTCGCTTTCGTGGTTGGAGGGATAG
>WVXK01000031.1:10140-10298 GCA_011773515.1 Deltaproteobacteria bacterium | reverse complement strand
CTGATCGAGCTTTCCCTTCTCGTTTTGCAGGAAAACGTGTATCTGGTGGTCGTTGTCCCTGTCCATGTACGACGATGTGGTAGCCACCGCGTCGTTTCTCCCGTCCCCGTTCACGTCTCCTATGGCAACGGCCTCGGTGTACGAGCCGGTAACATGGG
>WVXK01000031.1:8897-9994 GCA_011773515.1 Deltaproteobacteria bacterium | reverse complement strand
AAGAGAAATAACGATGAAAGCTGCTGCTTTTCTGTTTTTACCCATCCCCCCACCTCCTTTTTTCCTCTGCACGTGGGTTGACGCTGCCCCCGAGAAAAATATACAGCTATGGATATTTCAAAAAAANNGCTGTTTTGACCGGCTGCTGGGGTAAATATTTGCCGGGATTACGACATCTCTGGCGGGAGGACAACGGCTGAGATGAGAGCCCTAACTCGATATGACGGAGATCTTCATGCTGACGTTGAGGTACCTGTCCGATTCGAAGGTCGGCTTTACTCTCGCCTCCTTGATGACCAGGCTGTCCTTGCCCTCTTCGATCCTCTTGACCAGTTCGAGGAACTCGCGGTAGGTGATATCCTTCCCCTCGATGTTGAAGACAAATTCCCGGAACTCGCCCTTTTCCCTCGACCCACCGAACTGGATCTCGAAGGCGCCGATCGAGAGGCCGCTCTCCCTGAGAATTTTGGAGAAGGAGCTCCTGAATGTGTCCTGGGTGACCCGTGCCTTTCCTATGCCTTTCTTTTCCTCGTTCAAACGGTCACTCAATTCCCGGTACTTCTCCGACAGCGGCAGGAACTCCACGTACTGCTTCCTGTTGTACTCGAAGCTCCGCTTGGCAGACTTTATCTTCGAGATGGAGGGGGAGATGTAAAAGGAAAAGACCAGTATTATCCCCGCGGCAATCATCCCGAACCTGATCAGCGTTCTCTCCCTCTGTGAAAGGTTCAATTTCTCAGCCTCACGTAATCGTCAGTTTGAACTTCACCAGGCCTTCGGTGGCGGACGGGCCCGTCTCGGTTATCTCCACGTCCCTGTCTCCCTCCCGCGAAAGCCGGTTTTTCAGTTCCGTCACCCTCTCCTGGTCGGGCGCTTCCCCGGTGACGGTGAGCTTGCCCCGGGTGAAGTTTATCTCCCGGATCGCGATCCCGTCATCACCTTTGACGTTGCTCGAGAGGGAAACGAGGAGGGAGTAAAAGGGAGTCTCTTTGCTGGGAAAGAGGGCAAGGTCATCCTCCATGGAGGCAATTTTGTCCTTCAACTGGGCGACGGGCTCCACCATGGTGGTGCCTTTCATGAGCTCGCCAAACTTCTTT
>WVXK01000031.1:7294-8821 GCA_011773515.1 Deltaproteobacteria bacterium | reverse complement strand
GCGGAGATGAGGTTGAAACCGGACAGCACGGGGTGGTTCAGGTAGGTATCGACCAGATCGTCATTGAGTCCCCGGATCCACTCCTTCCCGGGCTCTCCGGGAACCCCGTTTTTGCCCGACATGTCGATGACCATCTCCCGGTCCCGTTTTTCGCCTTTGAACTCCTCTTCGACAAGGGCCAGGGGCATGATTCTCACCGAGCCCGACGCGTGCCAGTCGAGGCTGGCTTTCGCCGCTATCTTGCCGTCCAGGTAGATGCCCGACCTGTTTTCGTTTTCCCCTTTTCCCAGGGAGGTGAGCAGAAGCAGAAATCCCGGGACGACCTGCTCCAGGAGGAAGTCGGCCCTTGAGAAGACCTCCTCGAGCTGCTCTATCTCCTGCTGCCGGACGCACACGGCGAGAAACCGTCCCTCCCCCTCCCCGGCATGAAGCGGTATCAGGTCTATCAGGACTCCCCCCTCGAAGGGCAGCGTTGTGGTGACGACGGACGGCGCCGCGAGGCGGGCCTTCTGCAGGTCGTCGAAGGGGAGATCCACCTTCCGGATGAAGAGGTCGATGTCTGAAATGAGCAAGCCCGCCCGCTGCCTCTTTCGTTCGCTCCCGTTCAGTGTCTTGAAAAACCTCTCCAGCATCGGTATCTTTGCCCGGGAAATCAGCTCCAGCAATGGCGACCGTGACTCCTGCTCCTCCACCTTCTCCTCGTCGCCGCCGTTTAAAGACCGCAGAAATTCACGGATCCGTTCCCCCCCCTCGGGGGAGAAGACCTCGTCTGTGATCTCAGATGAGGCCACCAGGGAAGCCGTCCTCTTTCCCGGTGTTCCCGAGAACTCCCAGGCCTGAAGGGTTTTCCCGCATATGGTAATCAGCATCTCGCCCAACCTACCGCCTCATGACTCGTATATCCGGGGAACGGAGATTGCCCCGTATCCTCAATTTTACATTATATTCATTTTCCGGCTTTATTTTCAAAAGGTTAGAAACGAGGGGGGAAATGTTTCTCCCCCTTGCCTCTATGTCGACCGAGCTCTTTCCCCTCACCAGGTAGTCGGACACGGTCCCCTCGAAGTCGAATGTGGAGGCAAGCAGGGTCGCGGTGCAGTCCTTGAAGTAGATGCTGTGGTCCTTGAAGATGACTTTCCCCGAAAGCCCCGATATTTCCAGGTCCATGCCATACTGCCCCTTTACCGTCAGGTAGTCGAACGCAAACGCTCCCCTGCCGTCCACCGAGATCGGGCCGGAACCCTCCGCGGCGATCTTATCGAGGGTAAAGTCCAGCTTCCTGGCGAAAAAAGAGGGAAGCTGCCGCCTCTTTTCGGGGGAGAAGCTGAAGTCGCTCCCCGACAGGGAGAGGGAGGTGAGATTTCTCGAAAGAAGGGCGCTTACGTCGTTCTCCTGGGGGTCCCGCACGGTGAGCCTCACGGGCGCTTCCCCGAAGAGATCGCTGAGCTTGATACGGAAGACCACCTTCGGAAACGTGAGTATGTCCGTTTCCCCCGGCCCCGTGAGCGTGACATCTTCGAGGGTAAT
>WVXK01000031.1:6730-7211 GCA_011773515.1 Deltaproteobacteria bacterium | reverse complement strand
CTGCTATGTAGAGGAGTATCTTTCTCACCGAACGTTAAGCTTTTCTGCCCCCTCTCGGCAACCTGGAGCGCAGGAAGAAAAAGAGGGCGGAAGCAAGGATCAGCACCGTGTCCCAGACCCCGCTGCCGGCGATGGGGCGCCTGCCGTTTACCGTGCACCCGGATTCGTCCTGGGGCTGGGGAGGAAAGGCGGGTGCGGGCGTTGAGATCGCAAAGATATGGTTTTCACCGGAGCCCGCGTCGATCCCGGACCATGCAACGACGGCTTTGCCCGAGCTAAAGTAGGCCAGGGCGGAGCGGTCGAAGATGTCCAGGGGCTCGGGGAGGTCTACGAGGGAGACGGGTTTCTGGTTTTGCGCGATGGAAAAAAGCCCGCCGGAAAATACCGCCGATGCGAAGGTCAGCCCCGTTCCCCCGCCTCCGGTGCCGGATATGTGGATCCTGTTCTCCGTGTCCGACAGGATCACCGGGTTGGAAAATTC
>WVXK01000031.1:6462-6689 GCA_011773515.1 Deltaproteobacteria bacterium | reverse complement strand
CCGTCCCTGGGCGCCAGGTTGGGATTTACGTTTGCAAGGTAAAGGGTGCCGGGTACGAGGGGATCTGCGCTTTCTGTGGCGGAGAGGTAGATTCTGTTCGATGCGGTGACGGAGAGCCACGGGGCGGTGAACGAGCCTGCCTCCTGGCCGAAGATCCTGGTCTTCGGGATGAGGATTTTTCCCGGGACATCCGCGCTGTCGAAGTCGGCCATCGCATAGTAGGCGAT
>WVXK01000031.1:5809-6398 GCA_011773515.1 Deltaproteobacteria bacterium | reverse complement strand
ATGCTGGTAACGGAATTGGTGAAGTCGTCGAAGGGAATGGACGCGTAGAGCAGGGAGCCGGTGTTGTCGTAGAGAAGGTGCAGGTTGCCCGCGCTGTCTGAAGCCGAAGACAGCGATGTCACGCTCCCTGCGGGGACAACGGGTACTGCCTGCACGTCCTCCACCGACGGCTGCAGGGCATCGCTGTCCAGGTTCGGGTTTATCAGGGCGAAGAAGACGGTCCCGTCGCCGATGAAGGCGACCCCCGCCTTCTTTTCGCCATTGTCCGAGAGGGGAAAGATCGAGGGTGAGCGCCCGTCGACGTATGCGGGAAGCGTGAGGTCCAAGAGGGTGATGTCTTTCAGGCGCAGCGTATCTCCCGTCAGCGTGTCGCTGTTGAAATCCGCCGAAGCGTCGATGGGGGCATAGTACACCTTGAAGGGGGGATTCCCGTCGGCGGACCGGATGAAGGCGAGGTGAAAGACGGTCCCGTCCAGGTAACCCGATGTTTGAAAGAAGTTCCCCGGCAACCCGCTGTTTTCCGTCACGTCCACCGGGAACTCGCACCATCCCGCCGTCGTATGCAGGAGGATGGAGAGGGTAAAGGTGG
>WVXK01000031.1:0-5748 GCA_011773515.1 Deltaproteobacteria bacterium | reverse complement strand
ACCTTTTTCCCCTCGCGCAGGAGCTTCGATTCCATTCTCACGTTCGTGTCGTCGATGGACCCTTTTACGGAGACGGAGAAAACGGTGCTGCCCGCCGTGATGACGTCCCGTATCCGTGTCTGCTTGTACAGCTCTTCGAGGGAGGAGGAGACCTTGGACAGGTCCTCGGCTTTTTCGAACGGGTTCTCCAGCCGGTACTCCATGATCTCCTCGACGGCGGAGCGGTCGATCAACGACTCGAACTCGGGATCCTCCCCCCGTGCAAGGCAGATGAGGATGGTATCCGGCGCCGTGTTGATGTTGATCTTTCCGCTTCCATGGACGGTCACGTAGGGGTAGAGGGCGCGGAAGACCTTTTCGTCCACCCCCCTGACGAGCTTCAGTTCATACACGGAGTCGAAAAGGTCGTTTTTTGCCCCGAAGGCGGGCTCCCGGGTCTGGTAATAGGAGGTTTCGGCGCCCCCGATGCGGGGGGTGTCGTCTGCGTCGAGCCAGTCGAGAATGGCGTCGGTCAGTGAAATGTCGAGCTCGAGGCGCTCGAGAAGGGCGTCGAAGATGGCCACCATCTTGACGTTTTCCGATATGCCGTTGGGTAGGATAAGGGAGTTCATGTTGATCCTTCTCTCCTCGTCGACGACCACCACTTCCGCATTTCCCTCGCCGAAGCTGATCGGCGGGGAAGGGCGTGACCATATCTCGTCGAGCGTGTCGTACTCGTTCATGTTCCGGTCTTCTTTCAGGGCGATGATCGCCGCTTTGATCCCCGCGTCGGCGAGGTAGCGCGATTTCGCCTTCTCCTCGAAGCGCGTGGCCAGCTCGGCGTCTTTCGATGAGAGCGTCGCCGTCGACAGGACGGTTGCGGTTACCAGTCCCAGGACCATGAGGGCAAGGACAATGGCGATCCCGTCCTTTTTTCCCATGTCGGGCAGCGTCGAGCACTTCACTTTCTTCTCCCCGAGTTGCCAAACCGGCTTACCTCTTTCGTCAGGCCGATGAAAAATTCTTTTTTCACGGAACCGCCGTCGGTGAATGCGATGGCGACGGCGACCCTGTCCGGCAATTTCAGTTTGCTTTCCGCCTCCCACTCCTCGTCCTCCGTATCCTCCCCCGTCACGGCGAGGATTCTGAAGGAGGATATATCGGTGAGCAGGGTCTCGCTCATCGAATCCCCGTAGGCAGGCACCTGGGGGTTTGGCTCGATCTCCCTCACGATGAAGACGTTTCCATCGTCGTCCATCCCCGGCTTGTAGGTAACCCTGACGATGTCCGTCGCCCCGGGGTCGACAGAGACGAACTGGTGGGAGAAGGATACGAAGGAAAGCTCCGATACGCTCTCTCCCGCCAGGTTCCTTTCGGTGAGCGAAAAATCCGAATAGGGAAGGTTGCTCGAGTAGAAGGCTCCCGTAACGTCGCCCGAGAACTGGTTCATGAACAGCACGATCTGCCGGTACTTTTCCGAATAGCGGTTGAGGGCCGCGGCGGATCCCGTCAATCCTGAAAACGACGTGTAGAGGATCAGCGTCAAAAGAGCCGTGATGGCAAGCGCCACCAGCACCTCGACCAGGGTGAAGCCGCCTCTGTTTGACCTCTCCGTCATCTTTGCGCCAGCCCGGCAAATGTTATCGATTTGCTGTTTCCCTCGACCTCGTAGAAGAGCGTGACGTTGACTTCGAGGGCGTCGGGGTGGGGCGTCTCGGTTACCTGAACCTTGTAGGTGTACGAAAAACCCTCGCCCTCTATCTCGCCCGTGCGGATTCCCGGGTCGGGAAAGCGCGCCAGCTCCTCGTTCAGCAATTTTTCCCCCTCCGCCAGCGCCTCCAGCCTGTCCATTACCGACCGCTCGATCGATATGGAGTTCGAATTGATGTTGAAGGTCAGGAAAAGGGTGAGCGAGACGATGGCGAGGGCGACGAGAACCTCCAGGAGGGAAAAGCCATCACATCTTTTCAGTAACGGTTCCATCGGTTATTTCCACCCTGCCGGTAAACGGGTTTATCGTTATCGTGTGGGATTTTTGCTCCTCCTTCTCCTCGACGACGATGAGGGTCCGGGGAACATACCCCATGGGGGAAACGGGGATTTCGGCGTCCTCCGTGACGTAGTTTTTGCCGAAATTCGTGGTTACCGAGGTGATGGACAGACTGTCGGGCACCTGCAGGCTCCAGCGCTTCGTGAGCTCCCCTTCCTCCGCGGTGCGGTATCCCTCGATGGTTCTCTCGGAAATACGCACCGCGATCCTGCCCTCCTGCGACGAGAACAGCGCGTCCTCCAGCATCGATTCTACGTGGACGGCCAGCTTCCTCATGAACTCCTCCGAAGATTCGGAGGAGACGATCGAGACTTTCGGGAGGGCCGTCCAGAGAATGAGCGATATGATAAAGAGGACCACCGCGAGCTCTATCAGCGTAAACCCCCGGGGGTGGTTACTCATCCAAGGACGTGATGTCCGCATCTTCCCCCTCGCCCCCGGGGATGCCGTCGGCCCCGTAGGAGACGATATCGTAGTCGCCGCGCTCCCCGGGATAGATGTAGATGTACTCAGAGCCCCAGGGGTCCTTCGGGACCCTGTCGATGTAGGCTTCGTTCCGGTAGTTTGCCGGGACCCTTCCTATTTCAGGTTTCGTGACCAGCGCCTGAAGGCCCTGTTCGGTGGAGGGGTAGAAGCCGTTATCGAGCTTGAAGAGTTTCAGCGCCTGCTCGATGTTCCGTATCTGGAGCTTCACCTGTGTTTTCTTCGCCTCCTCGGTCCGTCCCACCAGCTTCGGGATGACCAGCCCGGCCAGGAGGCCCAGGATGATGATGACCACCATGATTTCGATCAGGGTGAAACCCGCTCTTGCCCACTCTTTTCTGTTCATCGGTCCTCCGGTCACCGCAGTATCTGGCTGAGGTTCAAAAGGGGGAGCATGACGGATATGACGATAAACGCCACCAGGCCCCCCATAACGAGAATTATAACAGGCTCGATGAGGGATAAGAATCTCTCGAGAAAATTTTCATATTCCCTCTCGAAGGCCTGTGCCGCCTTTTTCAGCATGAAATCGAGATTGCCCGACTCCTCTCCCACGCTCACCATCTGGATCAGTATCGGGGGGAAGATCGGCTCCTGTTTCATCGTCCCCGCGAGGGGGGCACCCTCCACCACCCGTTCCCTCAGGTGCTGTATCCTGTCATGAATGACGGAGTTTCCCGTCGTCCCCGCCGATATCATGAGGGCCTTTTCCATGGTAAGGCCGCTCCGTATCAGTGTCGACATGGTGCTTGAAAACCTCTCCATGGCGACGCAGATGCTCAGCTTCCCAAGGAGGGGGATCTTCAGCTTTATCGCGTCGATCCGTTCCCTCCCCGGGGAGGAGGCATAGTATTTCCCGTAGAGCACGTAACCACCGATGATGGCGAGCGCCAGCAGCCACCACGCTTTTCCCAGGAAACCGGAGATGGATATCAGTATTTTCGTTGAAAGGGGAAGCGCCGTGCCGAGGCTGTCGAATATGGTGGTGATTCTCGGCACGATGAAGGTGACCAGGAACACGACGACGAGCGTGGCGATAAGGAGCATCAAAATGGGGTAGGTGAGGGCGCTTTTGATCTTCTCGGTGAGCTTTTCCTGCTCCTCGAGAAAATCGGCCAGGGTATTGAGGGAGAGGTCGAGGGTCCCGCTTTCCTCCCCGGCCCTGACGATATTGGTGTAGATGTCGGGAAAGAGCGACGGGAACGGGGAAAATGCCTCCGCAAGGCCCTGCCCGCCTTTTATGTCCTCGAGGACCGTCAGGATGAGCCCCCGCAGCCGGGTGTCGTCGGTCTGGTCGGCGATCGACTCGAGCGACCTGGCCGCCGGGACCCCGGCAGATATGAGGGTGGCAAGCTGCCGGGTGAATATGGTCACCTGGTTCTTCGAGGGGAGGGTCGTCTGGAAGAAACCCCGCCTTCCCTTTTTCTCCCCGATGACCTTTTCCGTGATGTCGATGGGGTAGAAGTCCCTTCCCAGAAGGATCGTCCGGGCGGAAGATGCGGAATCCGCTTCTATTTGCCCCTTTTTTTCGGCTCCCCTCTTATCGAGCGCTCTGTAGGAGAAGACAGGCATAGAGATTGATACGTTTAATCCTCTTGTTCTGTTGTGACCCGAAGGACTTCCTCGAGACTCGTTATCCCTGCATAGGCCTTGAAGATTCCGTGCTCCCTGATCGAGGCCATTCCCGATTGCTCTGCTTCGGCCCGTATCGTGTCGGCGTCGGCTTTATCCGTTATCAGGCGGTTTAGCTTTTCCGTCACCGGCATCACCTCGAAGATGCCGGTCCTTCCCGCGTATCCCGTGTTGAAACACTCGCTGCACCCCGATGACTTGAAGAGGGCGGGTATTTTATATTTTTTCCCGATGAGCTCCAGCTCCCCCTTGGTCGGGGCATGTTTTTGCTTGCAGTGGGGACACAGCTTTCGGATGAGCCTCTGGGCCACGACACACTCGACGGAGGAGGAGATGAGAAAGGGCTCGACGCCCATGTCGATGAGGCGGGTCACGGCGCTCGGCGAGTCGTTCGTGTGGAGCGTGGAAAGGACCAGGTGCCCCGTGAGCGACGCCTGGATCGATATTTCCGCCGTTTCCCCGTCCCTGATCTCACCCACCATGATGATGTCGGGGTCCTGCCTGAGGATCGACCGGAGCCCCCCGGCAAAGGTGAGGTTGATCTTGGGGTTCACCTGTATCTGGCCGATCCCCTTGATCTGGTACTCGACCGGGTCTTCGATGGTAATGATGTTTTTCCTGGACGCATCGAGGCTGCGCAGCGCTGCATACAGCGTCGTGGTTTTTCCGCTCCCCGTGGGCCCCGTTACCAGGATGATGCCCGTCGTGTTCTTCAGGTATTTTGCAAACAGGCCGAGCTGCCCGCGGGCCATGCCGAGGTCCTTCATTCCCAGGAGGATGCTGGAGCGGTCGAGTATTCTCAAAACAACCCGCTCGCCGAAGGAGGTGGGGACTATGGAGACTCGGATGTCGATGTCTCTCCCGCCGAGCCTCACCTTGATCCTGCCGTCCTGGGGAAGCCTTTTCTCTGCGATGTCGAGGCCTGCCATGACCTTGATCCGGGATATGACCGGCGCGTGCAGACCCCGTGGCAGGGTGACGACGTTGTAGAGCACGCCGTCTATGCGGTTTCTCACGACGAACTCTTTTTCGTAGGGCTCGAGGTGGATATCGCTCGCTTTCTGACGGATGGCCCGGAAAAACATGGAGTTTGCGAACTTGATGATGGGGGCTTCGTCCTGGCTGTCCAGAAGATCCGGGCTTTCCTCGATCCTCGACTTGAGCTCAAAGATGTCCCCGTCGAGGCCGTTTGCGGCAAGGTAATCACCGTTGTCGGAGGCCAGCTCGTAGGCCTCATCGATGAGTTTTAAAACCTCGTTCGACGGCCTGGTCAGGTATTTCCAGATCCCCGTGAGACGCATCAACTCGTCGATGATCTCCTGCGGGGTCGTCGTGGACACGACGAGCACCATTTTGCCGTTGTCCGTGCAGGGGAGGGCCTCGTATTTCCTGGCGTACCCTATGGGGATATTCTTTATGAGCCCGGCTTCGGGCTTGATGTTCATCTGTCCGACCCTTCCTTGTCCGGTTTTTGTGCTTTTATGGCGAAACCGCCCACCGTCCCGCTCGACTCCTCAAAGTCCAGATCCCAGGTGAGCTCCCCCTCCGGGGCATGATCGATGTCAAAGAGGTTGAACAGGATCTTCATCTGCTTCGTGTGGGAG
>WVXK01000030.1 GCA_011773515.1 Deltaproteobacteria bacterium | reverse complement strand
AATTATGAATTATTACACAAAGGCTATCGTGTATTTTTAATGAAGAAATAAGTTTATGATATGTTACATAATAAACTTATTTTATATTTTAACTATTTTAATTTCGTGTATACCAAGTGTATGGCCCATCACCTCTTCTAGTCACTTCGGCCTTCTTAATTTCAGTTTCGATTGGTAAACGTTTTCCATATACAACCCATGTGAATGGACCAGATTCTCCATAAACAGTGAACTGATTATTTTGGACTTCACTAGCACCATAATTTGGTATTGGTATTGTTCCATTGTAGATTGGAGTTACATGGACTGTAAATTCTGTTGCTAATGCATCAACATATTCTGGTAGATTGATTGTAACACTAGTTTGGCCATCTTCGATTGCATCTTTACCTCTATAATAAACACCAGCCTCCGGACCTTCCAAGCATGCATGAACAAGATATTCATCTTCATGGAGTGGGTGATCAATTATAAATGTTTTAGTACCTTCAGCAAAAATTTCTCCAGAAGAAGAATTCCAATGGAGTGATGGATGACCTTGATTTGTGTATGTTGAAATTGGTTTAACAAAAAATCTATTTGTGCCACCTGTATTCAAAACAGAACCAGTTGCATTCAATATAATTGTTTTTGCATGTTGACTAGTTCGACCAGCTTCAGAACCAATAGCAACTGCGTAATCACCTTGTGATGCAAGGCCAGCAGCGAAACCAATGGCAACTGCATTGTCACCTTGATCGGTTCGACCAGCAGAACTGCCGATAGCAACTGCTTGGGAACCTTGTGTTCCGGAACCAGCAAATCTACCAATGGCAATGGCTTCGAGACCTTGTGTTCCGGAGCCAGCTTCACAACCAATAGCAACTGCATCAGTACCTTGTAGGGTTCGACCAGCGCTATCACCAATAGCAACTGCATCAGTACCTTGTGTGTTTGTACCAGCATTAAAACCAATTGCAACTGCACTACTACCTTGTAAAGTTTGAGCAGCATTATTACCAATAGCAACTGCCTGAGTACTTTGTCGGAATCCACCAGCACGGAAACCAATAGCAATTGCACCAATGCCTTGTGAGTTATTACCAGTCTCTCTACCAATAGCAACTGCGTTCATACCTTGTGTATTTTGACCAGCATTGAGACCAATAGCAACTGCATTATTACCCTGCTTAGTTGCACCAGCATCGTGACCAATAGCAACTGAATCGGTACCTTGTGTTCTGGCACCAGCAGTGTTACCAATAGCAACTGCATCAGCACCTTGTACAGTATTGCCAGCACTAATACCAATAGCAACTGCGTTTAGACCTTGTGTACTGGCACCAGCACTTATACCAATAGCAACTGCACTACTACCTTGTTGAGTTTGGCCAGCATTAGCACCAATGGCAACTGCAGATGAACCTTGTGTGTCTTCACCAGCGCTTTTACCAATAGCAACTGCTTGTGTACCCTGACTGATTAAACCAGCATTAGTGCTAATGGCAACTGCATCAGTACCTTGTGTACTATTACCAGCATTACTACCAATTGCAACTGCACCACTACCTTGTCGACTTTGACCAGCCAAAATACCAATAGCAACTGCAGATGAACCTTGACTAGTTTGACCAGCGGCGATACCAATAGCAACTGCAAAATTACCTTGTGTACCAGCACCAGCACTATTACCAATTGCAACTGCATCAGTACCTTGTCGAGTTTGACCAGCATTGAGACCAATAGCAACTGCACTAGAACCTTGTGTACCAGCACCAGCACTATTACCAATGGCAACTGCATTTATACTTTGCAAAGTTTGACCAGCACTATTACCAATGGCAACTGCACTAGAGCCTTGAGTACTAGCACCAGCACTCTTACCAATGGCAATTGCATCACTACCTTGTTTAGTTTGGCCAGCAGTTGTACCAATAGCAACTGAACTGGGACCTTGTGTACCAGCACCAGCACTATTACCAATAGCAACTGCATCAGCACCTTGTAAAGTTTGACCTGCAGCGATACCAATAGCAACTGCAAATGAACCTTGCGTATTTACACCTGCATCTTTACCAATAGCTATAGCTGCTGTTCCTTGGTTATTTCCACCAGCTCCAACACCAACTGCAACAACATTACTTGATGGATTGATCAATCCAGCTTGGTATCCAATTAGTACCATACCAGTAGTACCTAAAGTAGATGGACCAGCATCACATCCATAAATGGTATTTTCACAACCAGTTGCAGCTGCAGGTGGAGTTTTACCAGCCAGAAGATTGTTAGATGCATCGCATGTAATACCAAGACCAGTAGGACCAATTGGACCAGTAGAACCAGTCATACCTTTCATGCCTGTTGGACCAGTAGGACCAGTTTGACCAGTGCTACCAGTATTAGCAGCAGTTCCTGGAGGACCAGTTGGGCCGGTAGATCCAGTGGGACCAGTACAGCCAGTATTAGCAGCCATACCAGGAAGACCGGTTGGACCAATCGGACCAGTTGGACCAGTATATCCAGTAGGACCAGTTTGTCCAGTCATACCCTTCATACCCGTAGGACCAGTAGAACCAGTAGGACCGGTCTGTCCAGTCATACCCTTCATGCCCGTAGGTCCAGTTTGTCCAGTAGGACCAGTTGGACCAGTGCAACCAGTATTAGCAGCTTCACCAGGTGGACCAGTTGGACCAGTCAAACCAGTTGGACCAGTGTCACCAACAGGACCGGTAGAGCCAGTCATACCTTTCATACCTGTATGCCCTGTAGGACCTGTAGGACCAGTGCAGCCAGTATTAGCAGCTTCGCCAGGAGGACCAGTTGGGCCAGTTTGACCAGTAGCACCTTTCATGCCAGTTGGACCTGTCTGACCAGTAGCACCAACTTGTCCAGTTGGACCCGTAGGTCCAGTAGATCCAGTAGCACCAACTTGGCCAGTTGGACCCGTAGGTCCAGTTTGACCCGTAGCGCCCATTTGACCAGTTGGACCAGTTTGACCGGTGGCACCAACTTGACCAGTTGGACCCGTGGGTCCAGTTTGGCCGGTAGCACCAATTTGACCAGTAGCACCAGTAGCACCAGTGTCACCCATTGGACCTGTAGATCCAGTAGCACCAACTTGACCAGTTGGACCAGTGTCACCAATAGATCCAGTAGCACCAACTTGACCAGTTGGACCAGTAGATCCAGTAGCACCAACTTGACCAGTTGGACCTGTTTGACCGGTAGCACCAACTTGACCAGTTGGACCTGTTTGACCGGTAGCACCAACTTGACCAGTT
>WVXK01000029.1 GCA_011773515.1 Deltaproteobacteria bacterium | reverse complement strand
ACGCTTTAAGCCCAATAATCATCCCTACCACTCGGAGAGCTGGTATTACCGCGGCGGCTGACACCAGTCTTGCCCTCTCCTTATTCCCCCGGCTCATTACACCGGGGAAAAGCCATCCTCAGCGGACGGCACTCGGGGTAGCCCCGTCACGCTTTCGCGCATTGCGGAGTTTTCGCGACTGCTGCGCCCCGTAGGGCCTGGGCCCTTGTCTCAGTGCCCATCTCCGGGCTCCCGCTCTCACGGCCCGNNCTCTCACGGCCCGTACCGGTTATAGGCTTGGTGAGCCGTTACCCCACCAACAACCTGATCGGACGCGGCCCCATCCTTAGGCGACGTCGAAAAGCATGGTTTCAACGCCTTTTTGACTAAGAACCATTCCAGGCCTCCTTACCTATCTGGTATTAGCCCCAGTTTCCCGGGGTTGTCCCCGTCCTAAGGGTAGGTTAGCCACGTGTTACTGAGCCGTATGCTGCGTCTCCACCATGGCTTAGAGACGCTCAACTCGCATGTCTTAGTCCCACCCCGATAGCAGTAGGGTCCGGCAGGATCAACCGGATTTGCTGTATGGAGTTTTAGCCGCAAAACCGGCTGGAATTGGGGATTAGCGCCAAGCTCATCTCGGACCTAACTGAAGTCAGGTCCTCATCTTTGTCGCCGCAACCGGAGGTCGAACCCATCATTCAGGGGCGTTAGACGCCTTAAACGTCGGGGTTGAAGCCGCCGAGGTTACGGCTTTTGCATTTCATATCGCCGAAATAGCACTTTGGGCGATCTTGCAATTAGTACGTGTTTCTACCGAACCTAATTAAGCTTTCTGAGGGTTAAGAAGAAACAAACACTCCTAGTTTTGTTCTCCTTTTAAGGTTTTAAGGCTTCATATGGTTGCAAACAATGTTGCAAATTGAGTGAAAACATTTATTCTTAATATGGATTTGTGAGTCGTAAAGTATAACCTGCGATGAATTGTAAATTGAAAAAAAAGGTGAAGAATGTTGAACGAGGTTCTTCTCTTGGCTTGCAAAGAGCTGCTTGACGACGCTAAGCTTGGATGCGCAGACCTGGTTTTCAAAGACATATGCTTAGAAATCCTAGCAAAGGCAAAGCAGATTCTAACCCCTGAACACTTCGAAGAATT
>WVXK01000028.1 GCA_011773515.1 Deltaproteobacteria bacterium | reverse complement strand
TATGGGGCGGACTGTATTGTCACCCCGCCGAGCCTTTTACCTCAGGAGTATGGGAATCGGGTCAAGACGGATCGGCGGGACAGCCGGAAGTTGGCGTATCTTTTGGCCAAGGGGATGCTCAGGCGGGTTTGGGTACCGACTTTGGAGGAGCGCTATCATCGGCAGGTGATTCGGCGGCGGAGGCAACTGATAGGAGATCGGGTACGAACGCAGAATCGCATCAAGGCAGAGCTTCGGTTTTATGGGGTAGAGTTGGTTGAGCCTCGTGGTCCATGGCCTCGGGTTTACGTCGAGAGGCTTTGGTCGATTCGATTTGGTAACCGATGGATGCAGGAGAGTTTCCAGAGGCTTTTGGAGCAGTATGAGTTTTTGACCGAGCAGATTGCGAAACAGACTCAGCTCTTGAGGGAGCTTTCTGAGACACCGTGTTATCGGGAGCGGGTGGAGATACTGCGCAGTGTTCCTGGTATTGGGTTGATTGCGGCCATGGATGGAGCTTTTGGTGGAGCTTCAGGATGTGGGTCGTTTCAGGCGGGCAGAGCAGCTTGCGGCATATGTGGGTTTGACGCCATCGCAGTATTCCAGTGCGGAGAAGATCCGCATGGGTCGGATTACGGGGGCCGGCAAGAACGGGCTTCGGGCGATACTGGTGGAGGCCTCGTGGAAGTTGATCACCAAGGATGGGGTCATGCGGGACAAGTATGAGCGGATCAAAGCTCGTTCAGGGGCGAAGCGGGCGATCGTTGCCATTGCGCGAACATTGCTTTTGAGATCGAGGCGGATACTGCTCGATGGCTGCCCTTATGGTTTGGGAGTGATAGGTTCGGTGTGAGGGCCTGAAACCGAAAAGAACCAAGGTTTGGGGTATGGCGTGAATTCATCTGAGTGTGCCGACCATCAGGCAACCCCGTTTTCAAGACTGCCAACCCCGAATTGAATACCTCGGATTGATTGCATGTGGTTTCATACAAGATGAAAACCACGGATAGTAGACTGGTTTGGGATTCACGTTACCCCTTGACTCTTTACATAGTAGATGGATTCTTGCGTAAGAGGGTGATCAAGAAGTATCGATTTGCGTTTGAAAT
>WVXK01000027.1:2524-40006 GCA_011773515.1 Deltaproteobacteria bacterium | reverse complement strand
ATCGAACCCTCGACCTCATGACTGCCAGTCATGCGCTCTCCCAGCTGAGCTACAGCCCCACTACGAGATCAATATTATACACATATATCAGCTCTCTGCATATGTCAACCGAAAGGCTGTCCGTTACCGGCCAGGGATCAGCGCCTGGCAGCAGCCTTATCGGGGAAGAGTCACCTCGATATGATGAATACCGCGTTCTCCGCGAAAAGGTTCGGGGCGGCCCCGCGAAATATCCGCCCCCCCCTCTCCGTCGAGAGGTAGATGCGCTTTTCGATCTTTATGCCGTTTTCCCGGCAGATAGCCTCAAAATCCTTGATCGTGCAGAGGTGGATGTTGGGCGTGTTGTACCACTCGTAGGGGAGGAACCGGGTCTTCGGCATCCTCCCTCTGAGCAGAAGGTTGGCCCGTACCTTCCAGTAGCCGAAATTGGGAAATCCGACGATGCCCTTCTTCCCCACGCGGAGCATCTCGAAGAGGACGAGGTCCGGCTTCTTGACCACCTGGAGCGTCTGGTTCAGGATCACGATGTCGAAGGACTTGTCCGGGTAATCGGGCAACCCCTCATCGATATCCCCCTGAAGTACGGTGAGCCCCCGCCTGATACACTGCTTTACGCCCACCTCGGAGATCTCTATCCCCCGCCCTCTGACGCCCCTTTCCTTCTCCAGTTTCTCCAGAAGTGAGCCGTCACCGCAGCCGAGGTCGAGCACATCTGCACCCTGCGGCACGAGCCTCACGATGACGCTGTAATCTATGCGGACGGTATCTTCCACGGTCAGTCGAATATGCCGAGCTTTTTCGCGTTGTTATCGAGGTAGTTCTTTATCACCACGGATATCTCCCCCTCGTCGAGCAGGAAGGCATCGTGGCCGTAATCTGAATCGATCTCGCAATAGGTGACGTCCACCCCGTTCAGCATGAGCGCCCTCACGATCTCCTTCGACTGGTAGGAGGGATAGAGCCAGTCGGCGCTGAATGAAATGACGAGGTGGCTTGCCTTTACCTTCTCGAAGGTCTTTGCGAGGGAGCCCGTTTCGACGGTAAGGTCGAAATAATCGATCGCCTTGGTGATGTAGAGGTAGGAGTTCGGGTCAAACCGGTCGACGAAGGTATCCCCCTTGTAGCGGAGATAGCTCTGCACCTCGAAGTCGACGTCGAATTCGAACGACAGCTTATCCTTGTTCCTCAACTTCCTTCCGAATTTCTCCTGCATCGATTTGTCGGAGAGATAGGTTATGTGGCCCACCATCCTGGCCAGGGCGAGCCCATTTCTCGGGACCTCCCCGCCGTAGTAGTCACCGCCNNCCCTGCGGCGAGGACCTGGCGGAGGTGGCGATCGGGATCGCTATTTCGATCCTTTCGGGAAAGGAAACGGCAAACCTGAGAACCTGCATCCCTCCCATGGAGCCGCCCGCGGCGGCGAAGACCTTCTCGATCCCGAGATGGTCGAGGAGGTGCATCTGTGCGGTCACCATGTCCCGTACGGTGATGATGGGGAACGACAGCCCGTAGGGCTTTCCCGTTTCCGGGTTTGTCGATGAGGGGCCCGTGCTCCCCTGGCAGCCGCCGATGACATTCGCGCAGACGACGAAGTACTTTTCCGTGTCAAATGCCTTCCCCGGGCCGACGAGGTTGTCCCACCATCCCGTTTTCTTATCATCCTCGGAATATATCCCCGCGGCGTGGGAGTCGCCCGAGAGAGCGTGAAACAACAGGATCGTATTGGTCCTCTTATCGTTCAGCTTCCCGTAGGCCTCGTATGCGAGCGTGATCGGCCCCAGCTTTTTCCCCGACTCGAGAACGAACTCGTTCGGGGGGTCGGCAAAGGTGAAGAATTTCTTCTCAACGATCCCGACGCTGCCCTTTTTTCCTTTCATTCACGGCCCCTCCACAGGCCAAGCATCTCTCAATGCGTATGCTTCTTGCTGCCCCGATCCAAAGGGACATCCGAGAAATTGGATGAAATCGGGTCAAAAAAGGTCTCATCCCTCTGCTGCGCGGCAGCCATTCTCCGTCCCTGTCTTCACTATCAAGTCAGGTTGCATGCCCCGGGGACACTGAAAATGTCCTGTTTCATCCCCATTCTGTGAAACACATGGTGTAAAGGTTAATAGGAAATCGTATTACACTCTTTTACTTTATGTCAATAATAGGGATTTCAGGCAGATAGCCTCAAACGGTATCGAGACCCCTCAATGTTAATATGAATAAGAACTCGCGGTGCTATCGAAAGGTCTCACGGAAATCAATTCCTAAAGGTATGAATCGAGGCCGCTTTCCTTCACGAGCTCGGCGAGTTTTCTCACGATTTTCGCCGTCGCCCCCCAGATCGTCCTCTCCCCGTAATCGATAAAATAGACCGGGTAGGATCTGCCTTTGAACACCGTCTCCGTCGTCCTGTACCGCCCAAAGTCGAGAAACTCCTTGAGGGGGGCATAAAAGATCTCATCTACCTCGAAGGGATCCGGCGTGAACCTGTAGTGAGACGGTATTGAGCAGACGTAGGGGGTGATGAAAAACATGGTCATCGTGGGGACGGCCTCCATCCTCCCCAGGATCCTCACGTCATCCCTCCTTATCCCCATCTCCTCTTCCGCCTCCCTGAGGGCGGTATAAAGAAGCGACTCGTCGCCCGACTCCCTGGACCCCCCGGGAAAGCAGATCTGGCCTTTATGGTGGGGGACGCTGTCGGTCCTCGTGGAGAAAACAAAGGAGACAGTGCCCCGGGACTCCACGAGCGGAACGAGGACGGAGGCAACGCGCAGATCCGGGTGGGGGCTATCGGGATCTGTCCCGGGATCTTTGAGAATGCCCCCCAGTTTCTCGATAAAGGTACCGCTCATCGCAGGAACTGAATCTCGATCACGTTTCCGCCGAGAGAAATCGCAGAAATCCTCTCCCTCTCCAGGTTGAGGCCCTCCAGGGCCAGCGTCAGGCTCTCCACATCCGCTATGTGGCATCTGAGCTCGTCCTCGATGATCTGGCCGTCTCTCGATACGGTTTTCAGGGAGCCGATGAGGGGAATCTGGCGCGGCAATTTTTCGGCAAACTCCGTGTGATTGAAGAAATCTGCATTGACGAATTTGAGCACGTAGGTAGAGGGACGGGGAGAGTACCCCTTCTCCATGACCCTGTCACGGAGTTTCCTGAGATTCGCCTTGTAGACGGAGAAGGTCCAGATAAACCTCCCCTCGGCCCTGTTCTTGCTCTCTTCCCTGCCGATGAAATGCCGCGTGTTGAACGTCTCGCCAAACAGGTCGAGGGCGTCCTTTCCTCCCAGGTACATCTCCGGTTCGATCCCGAAGGTATTCACGCAGCTGGGCTCTTTGTTGACGGTGCTTACGTTTACCCCCACATCTTCCAGGGCCATCCTGAGCGCCTCCCTGCCGGCCAGGTACTCGGCGACCGAGGTTGCGCGCTCCAGGGATTTTGCCCGGTCTTCCCTCGAATCATCAACGGGCCGGACCCATTTGCCCTCGCGGTAAATGCCGCACACGGGCACGCGGATCGAGACCTCGTAGTACTTTTCCCCCTCCACCTCCTTCAGTCTCTCGGGCGTCACTTCCTCTATGAGCTTGGACAGCGCCGATATCACCGCCCTCTGCCTTCCCCGGTCGAACCCCTCGATTATCTCCCTCACCTCGCCATCCTTGTCGATGTAGATGAGCGTGGGCATGTGGACGAGCGAGAAAGTCTTGAATATCCGGGCCTCCTCGTCATACAGGACGGTAAAATTTTTCTTCCCGATCCTCTTCTCGAGGTCGCTCAGGAACCTGGATACCCGTTCCCGCTTCAGGTCATAGTCCTCGTTGACGGCATAGACCCTCACGGCTTCGGGCCCGTACTTCGCCACGAGAGCCTGAACCTTTTCCAGCTCCTCCGAGCAGGACTTGCAGTATATGGACCAGAAGGTGAGTATGACCGGCGAAGACTCGCCTGAAAAATCGATCGTCACCTCCTCGCCCTCGATGGTTTTCGCCGAAAGCTGTGAAATTTTGTCTCCCGGCTTCACCGCGCCAACGGAGGAGCCGGAACATAGGAGGAGAACGCCCAGGGCAATCGCGCACGCCGCCGGGAAACGGGATTGGCCCCGGCTGCGCAGATCACTTCTCTCGTCTTTTCCCATGGCTCCTCCTGGCTAGGACATTTTCTATGAGCTGATCCATATCTTTTACGAAGACGAAATTGAGCCCCGCCCTGCTCGCTTCGGGTATCTCCTCGATATCCTTCCTGTTTCTCTCGGGCAGGATGACCCTCCTTATCCCCGCCAGCTTCGCGGCGAGGACCTTCTCCATAATTCCGCCCACGGGGAGCACGTACCCCCGCAGGGTTATCTCGCCGGTCATCGCCACGTCGTTTCTCACGGGCCGTCCGGTCAAAAGCGAGTAGAGGGCGGAATATATGGTGACCCCCGCGGATGGACCGTCTTTTGGGATCGCACCGGAGGGAACGTGGATGTGCAAGTCCGACGTTTCAAACTCCTCCCTCTCTATGCCTTCCTTCGCCGCCCTGCTGCGCACATAGCTCAGGGCGATGTGGGCCGACTCCCTCATCACCTCCCCGAGGGAGCCGGTGAGAACCATCTTTCCCTTCCCGGGCATTTTCGTTGCCTCCACGAACATGATCTCCCCGCCCACGCTGGTCCAGGCAAGTCCGGCGGCGACGCCCGTCTTCGCCGTCCTCTCCCGCACGTCGTCGAGATATTTCTCGGCCCCCAGGTAGCCGGGCACGTCACCGGCGTCCACGCGGACCGGGTCTCTCTTCCCCTCGGCAAAGCCAACGGCTATCTTTCTCATGATGGCGGCAAGACTCCGTTCCAGGTTTCGCAGCCCCGCCTCTCTCGTATACTCGGTGATCACCTTCCTCACCGCCCGCCTGGTCATCTTCACGTCACGCTTCGTGAGACCGTTCTGCTCCAGTACCCTCGGGAGGAGGTGCCGCATGACTATCTCCACCTTCTCCTCTACCGTGTAGCCGCTGATCTCGATAACCTCCATCCTGTCGCGCAGCGCGGGGGGGATGGGCAGGATGATGTTCGCCGTCGTTATGAAGAGCACCTTTGAAAGGTCGAATGGGACCCCCAGGTAGTGGTCGGCGAAAGAATTGTTCTGCTCCGGGTCGAGAGCCTCCAGCAGCGCCGAGGCCGGGTCACCCCGGAAATCGACGCCGATCTTGTCAATTTCGTCCATCATGAACAGCGGGTTCCTGCTCCCGCACCTCTTTATCTCCTGGATTATCTTTCCCGGCATGGCGCCGATGTAGGTTCTCCTGTGTCCCCGGATCTCCGCCTCATCGCGCATGCCGCCCAGGGATATGCGTATGAACCTCCTCTGGAGGCTTTTTGCGATTGCCCGTCCAAGAGAGGTCTTGCCGACACCGGGTGGCCCCACGAAGCACAGGATCGGGCTTTTCGCCTCCTCCTTGAGCTTTTTCACCGAGAGATATTCGAGTATCCTCTCCTTGACCTTGTCGAGGCCGTAGTGGTCCTCTTCGAGGATTTTCCTGGCCCTCCCGATGTCGAGCGAATCTTTCGTCTCCACCTGCCACGGCAATCCGACCATCCACTCCAGGTAGGTCCGTATGACGCCGTATTCCGCCGAGGAGGGGTGCATGACGGCAAGGCGTTTCAGTTCCCCCTCCGCCTCCTTCCGGGCCACGTCGGGCATTCCCGATTGCTCTATCTTCTCTCGCAGCCGCTCCGCTTCCTGCTGCTGCTCGTCCACGATCCCGAGTTCCTGCTGGATCGCCTTCAGCTGCTCCCGGAGATAAAATTCCCGCTGGGCGCGGTCCATCTCCCCCTTCACCTTCTCCTCGATCCCTTTGCCTATCTCCATGACCTCGATCTGGTTCGAGAGGATGGAGATGGCCAGGTCCAGCCTCTTCAGGACGGAAAACTCCTCCAGGACCTTCTGCTTCTCGGCCACGCTGACCTTGAGGCCCGAAACGGCAAAGTCGGCAAGCTGGCCGGGATTCTCTATGTTCACGATCATGATCTTGAGCTCCG
Organism: Deltaproteobacteria bacterium; assembly: GCA_011773515.1. Taxonomy (NCBI): domain Bacteria; kingdom Pseudomonadati; phylum Myxococcota; class Myxococcia; species Deltaproteobacteria bacterium. The sequence continues at coordinate 34,002 of WVXK01000027.1, read as the reverse complement.
GGGGGAGGTAGGCCGCAAGGTCCACGAACTGGGAAAAGAGGTTGGTCAGCAGCTCGACCCGCGCCTGCGCCTCCTTCCCCGTCACCGGCTCGTCGGCATGGAGGTTCGCCACGACCTGGAAGTAGGGCTCCGTGGAGACAACCTTCATAGCCCGGTACCGGACGGTCCCCTGGATGAGGATATTGATCGCCCCGTCGGGCATCATGATTTTTTTCAGTATGTTCGCCAGGGTCCCCACGGGATAGAGGTTGTCGAACCTCTTCACCTCCTCCACATCGGACATGACCGCCTGGACCCCGATCCTCTTTTTCTCCACCAGGGCATCATCGACGAGCCGTATGGACCTCTCGTCCTCGATCCTCATCGGGAGAATCATCTCCGGGAAAAGCACCGATTCGCGGATCGGCAGGACGGGAATCTCGACGGTTTCGCCGAAATCACGCTTGACCGGCCTGGGCAGCGCTCTCGTACCGTCTGGATTGAGAATGGTCGGCATTATCCCCCCTTCAGTCTATCCTTATCCTCGCCGTCTCCTCCTCCCTTACAGGAAGGTAAACAAGGAGAAGCCCCTCTCTGAGCTCGGCCTTGATATTTTCCTCGTCGATCCTCCGGGGAAGTTTTATCGTCCGCCTGAAGTTTCCATACAGGCTCTCCCGGTGATGGCACTTGACAAACTGATACACCGGTTCGTAGCGTCTGCCCTCGATGATGAGGTAGTCTTCATCCAGGCTGATCTCGAGGTTTTCCTTCTTCACCCCGGGCAGCTCTACGACGATGATGATGCCTTTCTCGATTTCGTATATGTCCACCCCCGGGCGCCAGGGGCTCTCCTCCCTCCCCCTCTCTCCCTGGACGAGCCCATCGGAGAAGACCCGAAGGAAATCATCGAAGGGATCGAAATATATCTTTTTCCTCCTCATTGCATCCCCCGAACCTGCTGTTCATCCGCAGCCGCCGTTCAACTTTCTGAAAATATACGCTGCGTTCTCAAGGGCCCCCTCCGTGTTCTCGATCTCCCCTTTTTTCAGGCCCCGTATCCAAGCGTTTATCTTTTCCTCGAACCCCCTCCCGAGAAAGTCCCCGGACTTGGGGTCACAGAGGGAAGGCCTGAGGTCGATGGCATCCCGGTAGTGCGCAAGGGCCCCCTGGATGTTCCCGGAAACTTCCAGGCCGGCCGCCCTGGATACCAGGGCGGTTGAATCATCGGCCGGTCCTTCCCGCTTGTCTGGATTTGTCGATTGGGCAAACAGAAGAAACAGCCCCCACAGGGAAAAAAGAGCTATGAGGGCAAGTCCCAGAAGGTCAACTTTGGAAATGTTTCGTCCTCCCACCAGATATCGCTCCTTGCAGGCATGGACGTGCGAGGGGGGCTCAGTAGACTCTGCCGTTATCGTCACATTTCCTTATCCCGAAGTAGTAACAGCACCATTCGCTGTCGAAGTCGTTATTGAATATCCTCAGGTCGCCATCGTCGAAGACGACCTTGACGTAACAGCCGCCGCCGTCGAGCACCGACACCGTCGACTCGACCACCTCGCCTATGCCCCACTGGGGCTGGCGCACGTGAACGATGAGGTCCCCGGTCTTCAGGAAGAGTTTTTTGTATGTCTTCATGACCCAATCAACCTTCCCCGAGCTCCTTCTCGAGCACGATGAACTCAGACCTGCCAAAGCCAAGGGCCCTGAAAAAGCTTACCAGTCCTCCGTCGTTCCAGTCTATCATCGTTTTGACGTCACTGACACCGTTCATCTTGAAGAAATCGGCCAGGCCATCGATAAGAGCCCGTGCAACGCCCCGCATCCTCATGTCAGGGTCGACGCCGACGATCTCTATCCAGCCGCACTTGGGGATGCCAAATTCCCAGCCCCGGATATCGGAGATGATAAATCCCGCTACCTGCCCATCCACCTCCGCCACGAGGCAACCCAGGGGATTGGAGGTGATGTGGTCGAGAATCCTTGACTCCCACTGTGCCTCGTGGGGCTCGCCGGTAATCTTTTCATCTATCGAGAGCACAGCCGCAACGTCGTTCACCGTCATTTTCCGCACCTTCGCCTTGCCTTTCATATCAGACCTCTCTCAATCTGAGCTTCATGACGTTCAACACCGTTTTCATGGTAAAGTTGGTTTTCAATATATTCTTGAAGGAGCTGTCCCCCGAAACGGAGTTGAAAAGGGCCTCGTAGAGCCCCCTGTCCGTCTTTGATGCCTCGAGAATCGAGCTGAGGGCTCCTATCTTGGACGCGATGCTCGCCAGCGCCTTCACTCCCGTCCCGTAAATGTAGTCGCCCATGAACTCCCTGCACCGTGCTTCGTAGGAATCGAGACTCACGCCCCGCAGGTGATGGTCGATAACGGCATCCCCCGCGTAAATACCCGTGAGAACGGCGGTGGTAATCCCCTTCCCCTTGAAGGGCCGCAAAAACCCCGTCGCATCCCCCGTCACCACGTAGCAGGGCCCCGTTACTCCCCTCGCCGGAGAGGCGGGGAACTTTCCCCGGTAGATCTCGAAAAGGTCCGGCTCGACCGGCGGAAGGTACTCCCTGACCTCCCTTCGCTCGAGAAACTTCAAAAAATCATCCACCGTGATACCCACACCGGCAATGTTTACGACGACGTGATCCCCCTTCGGGGTTATCGCCCCGAACTCCACCCGGGGAGAGACGGGGGGGTAGAGAAATGCGTATATGATGTCGCCGAGCTTTTTTTCGATGAACTTCCTGTCGGTGTGGAACTTCGTCACGTAGGAGGTCATGAACTTTTCCGGCTTTCTGTAGGTCCCGGTGGACTCCTCGAAGATGTCGAGCATCCCGTCATCGAGACCGAACGCGCCGATAACGTAATCCGATAAGAAGGTCCCCTCCTCCGAGTAGATCACCGACTTCCCCCCCTGCCTTCCCGCGTAGAACTCGATCCCCTCGACGCGGCTCTGGATAACCTCGGCACCGAACTCCCTCACCTTTTCCAGCATATACCGGTCGAACTTGACCCGCCTGACGGCGAAGTGGGGGCCGCCCCGCCGCTCGCCGACGAGGAGGACATCTTTTCCTCCCGCGTAGAGCCGGTATCCCCTTATCTGCCGCTTGTAGAGGGCAAGGGGCAGCTCGACGTCGAGCTCCTGCCGCATGATGCTCTCGATGGGGGGAGCCAGAACGCCCGCGCACTGATTGTAGTGGATGTCGAAGTCCTTGCCTTCGAAGAGGAGCACCCGGTGATCGAGCCCCTCCTCGGCGCATCTCTTGAGGAGCCGTATCGCCGCCGAAGAGCCCGAGGGTCCTCCTCCGATAACTGACACGGTAATCTTTTTTCTCTCTACAGCATTCATACAATCAGGGTCCGCCCATGCACCCTGGATACGCCAGGGGAATCATCGGACCTCCCCCGGGAAATGCGACAGAGCGTTAATCGTCCTTTTCCTCCTCTATCACGATCAGCAGCTGTCCCTCCTCCACGTTCTCGTTCAGCGAAACGCAAATCTCCTTGATCAGGCCGGAGAGGGGTGTCTTTACGGCATTTTCCGTTTTCATCACCTCGATGTTCAAAATCTCCTCCCCCGCTTTCACGAGGTCTCCCTCGTTGAGCTGCCTGTCCTTCGATCCGATTCTCCACACCGTTCCCTTGACCGGAGACGCTACCTCGCCGACGACTCCGGGCCTTGCCTTCCGGAGGATCTTCTGGGGAACCACGTCGGGCATTTCCACTTCGAAAACATGCATCACATTATCCACGGAGAGAACCACGTGCTTGATACCCTTCACGCCCTCGCCGACGGATATGAGCTCGATAACGTGGGGCTTGTTTTCCATGCGAAAATGGACTGTATCTCCGGGATTCTTGAGCCCGTGGAGCCACACCGGCGTCGGCAGGAGGTCGGTATACCCGTAAAATTCCCTGAATTCGATAAAATCCACCGTCGCCTGTGGATGCATCAGGTAGAGCACGAACTCCTCATCCGTGGATCTGCGCTCTATGTCACGATCACAGCTTGCCCTGGCGGATTCGAGATTTTCCGGCGGGAGCCGATCCAGGGGCGACGCCTCTATGCGTTCCCGGTCAACTATATCTTTGAAGTCTTCCCCGAACACGCTCCGGTAAACCCAGTCCTCGGGCCATCCGAAGGGCAGCGGTCCGTACCTTCCGAGGAGGAGATTTTTCAGATCATCGGTAGCATGGGAATACATCCTCAACAACCGCTCCGCATCTTCCTCATCCAGGCCGTCGAAGTCCTCGCCCCCGTCGAAATAGCTCCTGAGTGACTCGAAGAGCTTCGCAACCCCCTGGGCACCCTCTTCCTTATTGAAGCGCTGGATGAGCCCGGCCCAGGTCGTCCAGGTAATCTGGGACCCCGGTGTCACGTCGAAATACTTGATTATCCTGTTCCCGTAGGACATTCCTTTGAGGATGGACGGCATCAGGTCGAGAAACCCGCCCTTTTCTGCCTGCTCGAAGGAGCTGGGAAATGCGCCGCCGGGCATCCTGTGCTGCTTCACGTCGAAGGAAAAACCCTTGTAGGGCGACTCGAATGAATCGTAGCTGCGCATAAACGTTCTGACCACATCCGATGCCTCATCTGCGCAATCCGTGTCCAGGACCACATCGAATCCGAGTTCCTTCAGGTAGGATGCCAGGGGCCTCACGGGAGGGTGGCCGTAGAAACGGGAGAATGCATCATCGGTGGTATCGAAGAGGATCGCCCCTGCCTTGGCTGCCTCGGCGATAGCGGGAATCGCCAGCGCGTCGGTGGAGTGGCGGTGGTACTGAATCACCATCTCCGGATAGGCATCGAGAATCGCCGAAACGAGGCGGTGTATCCTCTTCGGCGATCCCACCCCTGCCATGTCCTTGATGCAGAGGATTATCGAATCCACTCCCCCCGAGAGCCGCACGATATCGCCAACGAGGCCCAGGTAGTATTCATCGGTGCACTCGGGGGATTCCGTGAAGGAAATTGCGGGCTCGAATATCTTTCCCTCCCGGATGACGGTTTCGGCGATGGGCGCCATGTTGGGAATGTAATTTAGAAAGTCAAAGCAACGCCAGACGTCGATATAGGGAGCGAACGACAAAACGGCCAGCTCGATGACGTTTCGCGGGTACATCCTGTAGCCCCACACGTTGGTGGCCCTGATGAGCGTCTGCGTCAGCACGTCGGGCATCAGGCGACGCCATTCCTTCACCTCCTCGAAGGGGCTTATCTTGTTGTTCAGCAGATCCTGGTGAAACCGGGCACCCCCGTGAAGCTCCACGGAAAAATACCCGGTCCTGTTGTACACCGGCGCCAGCCTCCGCAGATCGAACATGGTGATCCTGTTCTTGAAATCAGATTGTCCCGTATCCCTTGGTCCGGTGCTCGTCAGGTATACCTTCCCCGATTCCCTGAGATCCTTGATAATTTCCTTCGGCGTCCTGTCTCTGCTCGTTCCATGCATCTCCTTGCAAAGCCTCCTTTCTTGAGTATTCCCTGCGCTTCGGCATCAGAAGACATGCCGGTTCTTCCCCTGGGCAGATACCTCCGCTATCAGGTGGGCGATCTTGAAGACCTCCTCCTCCTCGTCAAGGTAACGGGTGAGTGATTGGAGATTATCTTCTATGAAACTCGTCGTGATTTTGCCCTCGGCGAAGGAAGGGTGGTCGAGGATATTCTCCAGGAGGTGAATGGTGGTTTTTATCCCCCAGAGTTCGTATTCCATGAGGGCGCGCTTCATTCTCTGGATTGCCGTTTCCCTGTCCTTGCCCACGGCGCATATCTTCGAGATCAGGGAATCGTAGTAGGCGGGAACCGTCCATCCCTGGTAAATCCCCGATTCCGTCCTCACGAAGGGTCCGCTCACCTGCCGCAGGAAGGTTACCTTCCCGAAGGAGGGCGCAAAGTTCTTTTTCGGGTCCTCAGCGTTTATCCTGCACTGGATGGCGTGCCCCCGGAGGATCACGTCTTCCTGAAACATAACGAGGGGCCGCCCGGCAGCGATCCTGATCATCTTCCGTATAATGTCGATCCCGCTGATCATTTCCGTAACGGTGTGCTCCACCTGGATCCTCGCGTTCACCTCGAGGGCATAATAGTTCCCCCGTTCATCGAAGAGAAACTCCATCGTTCCCGCCGATGTGTAACCGATCTCCCTCATCGCACGGGCGACCATGTTTCCGATCTCCTTCCTCTGACGGGCGGTCAGGTAGCTGCTCGGCGCCTCTTCTATGAGCTTCTGATGGTGACGCTGTATCGAACACTCCCGCTCGCCCAGGTGTATGGCATTGCCCATAGCATCGACGAGAAATTGAAATTCAATGTGCCTCCCTCCCTCGATGAACTTCTCCGCATATATCCTGTCATCACCAAAGCTTTTTTTCGCGACGGATCGCGCCTCTTCACAGGCATCTTCTACTTCCTCCTCCGATAGGACCTTCCTCATCCCCTTGCCGCCTCCGCCCGCTGCGGCTTTTATGATGAGGGGGTAGCCGATTTTTTTCCCGAAATCTTTCACATCCTGGGCATTTCCCACATCCTCGATAGCGGGTACAACGGGAACCCCCGCGGCCAAGAAGGCGCGGCGGGCCGCTATTTTGTCGCCCAGCATGCGCATAACCGAAGGAGAGGGTCCGATAAAGACCAGGCCGGCCTGTTCGCACGCCTCGACGAAATCCGGGTTTTCTGCCAGGAAACCGTATCCGGGGAAAACCGCTTCGCAGCCCGTGTTCTTCGCAGCACGCACGACAGAATCGATATCCAGGTAACTCATGTTCGCCGGGGAGGGCCCGAGGCGAACGGCCTCATCAGCCAGCCTCACGTGAAGCGAAAGCTCGTCGCAGTCCGAATACCCCACGACGGCCTTGATACCCAGCTCCCGCATCGGCCGTATGGCCCTGCAGGCAATTTCCCCCCTGTTCGCAATGAATACTTTCTTGAATCCGCTCATGTCTCTGCCCCCGTTATAATTCGTAACGCCTCTCTGTACTTTTCAGCCGTTGCCCCTATGACATCCCCGGGAAGTTCGGGGCCCGGTGCCTGCCTGTCCCAGTCGAGGGTCAAAAGGTAGTCCCTCACGTACTGCTTGTCGAAACTGTCCTGAGCCCTGCCCGGCGCGTATTGAGAAGCGGGCCAGAACCGGGAAGAGTCGGGTGTCAGGACCTCGTCGATGAGAATCACCTCGTCGCGGTAGAGGCCGAATTCAAACTTCGTGTCGGCAATTATTATCCCCTTCCCGTGGGCGTACTCGCTGGCTTTGCCGTACAGGGCAAGGGAATTTTCCCTGAGCCGTGAAGCAACGTCGAAACCCGTTATGGCTATCATCTCCTCGAAGGAGATGTTGATATCGTGATCTCCCACCGCCTCCTTGGTGGCGGGGGTAAAAATCGGCTCCGCCAGCTTGCCCGACTCCCTCATCCCCCCGGGGAGGTCGACGCCGCACACGCTCCCCGACTCCCGGTACTCGATCCATCCCGAGCCCGAGAGGTACCCCCGCACCACGCATTCAACGGGAAAGGGGTTCGCCTTCCTCACCAGCATCGACCTGCCGTCGAGCTCCTCTGCGTATTTCCTTGCCGGCCGGGGATACCGGGCCACGTCTGCCGTTATGAGATGGTTGCCAACGATGTCTTTCAGGTAATCGAACCAGAAAAGGGAGAGGGCCGTCAGGACCTTGCCTTTGCCGGGGATACCGGCGGGGAGGACAACATCGAAAGCGGAAATCCTGTCGGTTGCCACGATCAAAAGCTCCTCCCCCAGGTCGTAAATATCCCGAACCTTTCCCCTGGCAAACAGCTTCAAATCGCGAATATCGGTTTGATACACCGTGCCGGCATGCATGCCGCCCCTCCACGAAAGCTCTTTTATCCTAAGAAGTTATCTGCAGACCGTAAAGCGCGCTGTAGTATCCCTTCGCACGAAGCAGCGCTCCATGCGGCCCCTCTTCGGCAACCTTCCCATTCATAACTACAGCGATTTTATCACATTCCACCACCGTCTGAAGGCGATGGGCGATGACGATGGATGTTTTTCCCTCCATCATTTTTTTGATCGCCGAGGTGACGTCGTGCTCGGTCTCCGGATCTATGTTCCCCGTCGCCTCGTCGAGAATGAGCACCTCCGGGCGGTGGTAGATAGCCCGCGCAAAGGAAACGAGCTGCCTCTGCCCGGCCGAAAACCTGCTTCCCCGTTCACCCACAAAAGTATTCAGGCCATCGGGAAGGTTCTCAACGAACCTGACGATGCCGCAGCTCTTGAGCGTAACATCGAGCCAGGCCTCATCGAGCTCCTCCCCGCCAAGGATATTGTCCAAAACGGTGCCGTTGAAGAGAAATGGTTCCTGGGGTATCAGCACTACCTTTCGCCGCAGACCGCCGATGTCCAGGGTTCGAATGTCTCTCCCCGCGTAGAGAATCTCTCCTTCCCGGGGGTGGTAAAAACCGAGCAAAAGGTTCACTATCGTTGTTTTTCCGGCGCCCGTCGGGCCGACGATGGCCACTTTCTCTCCCTGGTCGATGGAGAGCGAAAATGTCCTGAGAACCTCTTCCCCGCCATAATCGAACTCAACATTCCTGAATTCGATCAGGGGAGCGCCCTCTGCGGTTCCCCCCTCTTCGGGATGGGGGAGTCGCATCGATGCGGGGGGCGAGCCGTACTCGGGAGAGGATTTCATGTCCAGAATGGTAAAGATCCTCTCGCATGACGCCAGGGCTGACTGGAGGATGTTGTACTTGTCGCTCATATCCTTCACGGGGCCGAAAAACTTTTCGAGATAGCCGGCAAAAGCGATGACGGTGCCGATGGTGATCGTCCCGCCGATTACCCCGAGCCCTCCCTTGAAGAGGACGATTACCAGGGCGAGAGCGGAGATGAACTCCACGCCCGGGAAGTACACGGAGTACAGGGTGGACAGCTTCATTCCGGCGCGCTTGAAATCGTCGTTGTGAACCCTGAATTTCCGCCGTATCTTCTCCTCTCTCCCGAATCCCTTGACAACGCCGATACCCGCTATGTACTCGTGCAGGAAGGCGTTCATCTTGGCGGTGTTCTGCCTCAGAGCCCTGTTCGTCTCCCGCAGCCTTACCTTCATGAAATGGGCGAAGACAAGGAGGAGGACAATGGAGATGAGGGTATAGAGGAACAGGCTCCGGTCCAGAAGGAGAAGGATCACCGCGATCGAGAGGACCATGACCAGGTCGCCTATCACGGAAACCAGGCCCGACGAAATCATCTCGTTCACCGCTTCGATGTCGGAGATGTGGCGCGTGATGATCCTCCCCGTCGGGTTCCTGTCGTAGAAGGATAGAGGCAGCTCGAGGACTTTCTTAAAGAGCCTCTTCCTCATATCGAGGATCACCCGCTGTCCCAGCGTGGTGACGATGACCATCTGAAGGTAGGAGAAGACATTCCTTCCTATCACCGCGACGCCAAAGAGCACGACGTACCCGTAAAAACCGGCGAGAGAGCCCTTCACGAGGTTCTCATCTATCACGAGTTTTATGATATAGGGCTGGAGCAGGTTGAAACCCGTGGCCAGGGCCATGGCTGCGAGGGCGATGACAACGAGCAGGCGGTGGGGCCTGACAAAGGAAAGAAGCCGCAATGTCATCCTCAAGTCGATATCTTTCACGGAGACCTTATCGTGGACGTCTACCCTTCGCATGGCCGTCACCTCTCCCCGAGTCCTTCAAGAGACTGTCTCACGGAAAAGCGGTAAAAGAGCCCCCCTCTCTTCAGAAGTGCCTCCTCGGTCCCCTCCTCGATCACCTTTCCTTCGTCCATTACCAGGATCCGGTCGCAGAGAGAGAGGGCAGAGAGGCGGTGGGAGATGAGGATGATCGTCCTGGTGCCCTTGAGCTTCATGAGGTTGCCGATAATGTTCTTCTCCGTCCTCCCGTCGACGGAGGAGAAGGAGTCGTCGAGCACGATCAGCTCGCTCTCGTGGCAGATCGTTCGGGCAAGGGTGAGCCTCTGCTTCTGCCCTCCCGAGAGGGTAACGCCCCTCTCTCCGATTACCGCCTGGTATTGCCCGGGAAAGGTTTCTATCTCCCGGTCCACGGAGGCCATCGCGGCACACGCGACCGATCGGTCGAAGCTCGGCTCATCGAGGGGAAAGGATATGTTCTCCAGGACGGTATCGGAAAAAAGGTGGGGGTCCTGGAAGACCACCCCTACCTTCCTCCTGAGCCACCCCTTTTTGAAAGATGCCAGGGGCTTTCCGTTTATCCGGATCTTCCCGGAACGGGGCTGGTAAAACCCGAGGAGGAGCTTTACGATCGTGCTTTTCCCGGAACCGGTGAGGCCCGTGATCCCCACGGCCTCTCCTTTCTCGACCCGCAGATCCAGGCCATCCAGAACGGGCGAACCGCCTTCGATGTAGGAGAACGTAACTCCCTCGAGTTCCAGGGTCATGATCCCTTCATCCTCCTCCGCACCACCCGGCTCCTCCTCCATCTCCATCAGCTCACGTATCCTCCCGGCCGCAGAGGTTCCCCGCTGGTAGAGGTTGATTATCCAGCCCACGGCGATGGCGGGATAGGAAAGAATCCCTATGTAGGAGGTGAAGGCCACAAACCCCCCGAGGGAGATCCTGCCCTGGATAACGAACAGCCCGCCGACGGCGAGCACCAGGAGGACGCCGAAACCCGTCGCCGCCGCGAAGGTGCCGTGAAACAGGGCGGAGACCTTTGAAACCTCTATGTTTTTGTCGCAGTAATCTTCGGAGGTGTGCGAAAACTCCCCGGCGACGAAATCCTCCATGGTGTAGGACTTGATGATGCGAATGCCGGTGATGAAGTTGTTCAACCGGTCCGACAGAAGAGAGAGCGTTTCCTGGGCCGACCGGTGAAGCCGGTAGAGCCGCCTGCTGTAGACCCTCCCGAAGAGGGCCGCTAACGGAATGAGAACGAGAACGAGGAGGGTCAAGAACGGGTCTATCCTGAGGAGAAAGAAAACCCCGATCACATAGGTAAATGCCGTGCCGATGAGCGTGAGGAAACCGGGCCCGAGGAGGAGCCATATGGCGTTCAGGTCGTTTACCGCCCGGGACATGATGTCACCCGTTGCGAACCTATCGTAAAAGGGGTAGGGGGCGTTCACCACTTTCCGAAACAGGTCATCCCGGATATCCCCTTCGATGTCCCGGGCGAGGACGAGAAACCCCCTCCTCCCGAAAAACCTGAACAATCCCTGGAGAAAAGCGAACAAAAGCATGAGCAAGAGGGCATCGATGAACAGGGGCGTGCCCCCCTCGATCTTCATGGAGTCGACGGCGCTTTTCAGATACCACGGGACGAAGAGGCCCGTCAGGCTGGAAAGAAAGCGGAGAACGGAAAAAAGGGCGTACCTGTCCTTTCTCCTCTTCATATATTCGATCATGAGATGGATGTCTTTTATCTTTCATCTCCCCTTTGAAGGATTCAAAACCTAACCGGCACGGGCGTAAAGCAGAGGATAAACGTGACCAGGGAGAGATACCCGGCGATCTTCCTTCCCCTGGTCAGCTCCGTCTCCACGTCCATGGGCGGTGGATGGCCGGTTCCGAGCAATATGAGCAGGATCGCCCAGATGACCCATCCTTCCCACAGCATGCCCATGGGAATGAGCAGGATCGGGAATACGCGGGAGACGCCGGAATACCTCTGCCCGAAGAGGGCGTAGGCGATGTGTCCCCCATCGAGCTGGCCTACCGGCAGAAGGTTGAGGGCCGTAACGAGCATGCCGATCCACCCCGCGAAGGCAACGGGATGGAGGACGATATCATACCCCTCGGGAACGGTACCGTGGATCAGCCTGGTGAGAAAGTCAAAGAGTATCGAGGTGCCGAGGGATATGCCGCTCAGGTTGACCACCTCCTGCGCCTCCGATTGAACGAGGCCGATGACAAGCACGGGTATGGCAACGGCGATTCCCGCCAGGGGACCTGCTGCTCCTATGTCGATGAGGGCGTTGCGGTCGGGAAGGGGCGATTTTATCTTGATGAAGGCCCCGAAGGTACCGATGATGGAGGGGGCGGGGATAAAGTAGGGCGGCGTGACCATGACCCGGTGGTACCGCGCGGCGATGTAGTGACCGAGTTCGTGGACCACCAGGATCGACATGAGGGGTATGGAAAACATGAGCCCGTAGTAGGCCTTGGAGAAATCTGAAAAGGGGTTCACCCCGGAGAGGAAAGCCCCGGCAACGGTCGTCGAGATAAGGGTCAGGACGAAGAGTATGATATTTGTTTTGTTCCTTCTCATGGTTTTCTATCCCTCAGGCAGATTATCACAGGAGAAGGGAGAATGCAGACGGTCGGAAGCCCTGCCCTCTCTCCCTTTTTAGTTTCACCCATCGAGATTAAAGTTTCAAAGGGAAAAGGGGGGTGTCCCGAAACTATCGGGGCAAGCCGTACCGGCGGTTGGCGGGAAAACGGGTTCCCCCTTTACCGCCGTATGGCATATAATAAGAAGGACCCCCCCTGGAGGCACAATGAAGATAGTGCGGGCCCCCGATAACCTGCCCGACCATACGCTTATCCACATCTGCTGCGCACCCGACGCTGCCTATGGCGTCCAGGCGATCAGGGAAGCATTCGGATCGGTCATGGGTTTCTTCTACAACCCCAACATATGGCCGCAGGCGGAGTATGAAAAGCGGCTCCGGGAAGCGGAGAGGCTCGCTTCGTCCCTCCCCTTCGACCTTTCCAGGAGAAAGCGTGACCACGGTGCCTGGTACGAAGCCATCCAGGGGTTCGAGGCACAGCCGGAAAAAGGCGAGCGGTGCAGGATCTGCATCAGAATGCGCCTCGAGGAAACGGCGAAGATGGCGGCCCGCATGGGCATCGACGCCTTCACCACGGTACTGACCGTCTCCCCCCACAAAAATGCGGACATGGTCAACGAATCGGGGAGGGAAATGGGGGAGAAACATGGTCTCTTCTTCATCGAGCTGGACCTGAAAAAAAACGAGGGGTTCAAAAAGAGCCTCGCCCTGTCGAAAGAATACGGCCTCTACAGGCAAAACTACTGCGGGTGTGAGTTCAGCGTGAGGAAATAAGCGGCAATCCGGGATACAGGACAATCCACACGGCGGATGGTAATGCGGAATTGGGAATTCGGAATGCGGAATAAGAACAGTTCACGGTTAACGGTTGCCGGTTTACGGTTTCCGGTTGAACGAGAAACGAGAAACTTGAAACGCGAAACTGGTTTCAGAAGCTGAGCTGGAGCCCCCCGAAAAATCCGTCGAGCGTGTAGTCGATTTTAAATCCGCCCTCGTCCACTTTCACATCGAGTATCCTGTACCCGCCGAAGACCTTCAGGAAGGGAATGAAGGGGGGAGCAAATACCAGCATCCCCTGGCCGTCTATGGCCCTGTCTCCGGAATATTCGAGCCCGGAAGCGCGGGCTTCCAGCACAACGGCATTGTCGATTATTCCGACGCCCGCTCCGACTCCGACCATCGGTACCGGCGCCGAGTAGGATTCTTTTTCCACCGTGATGCCGAAACCGGGGACATCACCGGCGACCTGGACAAATCCATCGATATACTTCACCTGCAGCAGGAGCCCGAGGTTGAACGTGGCGATCACCGGGTTGAACTTGACCAGGTCGTACTGGTAGATTCCATCGATCAGGTCGTATTCGAGATCCGAATCGACGGTCCCGGTGAAAGGGATTCCGTTGAATATGAACCCATCCGTGGAGGAACCGCTGTGGGAAACCGTCGTGTAAGCGACGGTAAAATGGTGTCTTCCCCACCGGAAGAAGACTTCCCCGTTGAAAAATGCCTCGTCATCTATGTTCAGATCGTCCTTGAGATCGATCTCCGGGTCGGGCTCTGTCTGCATCGTCGCGTCGAGACTCGTGTCCCAGTAATACCCCCTCGCGCCGACCTCGAAACTTTTCTCCGCGAGGCAGTCTCCAGCCGGCCAGGCGGACAGGACCGCTGCCGCCGCGAGGATACAGGAAAAAGCGAAAAATTTTCTCATTATCCTTCCCCCAAATATGAGTGTGTTATAATCTCCTTGCCAAAAGCGAACATTAATCGCGAATAATTATCAACGATCGTTTTATCGTCCTGAACCTTTTGAAACTTTAGCATTCGGATACAGACGGACAGGCAAAGGGGGTATTCAGTGGTAACGGAAAGAAAAAAAGAGATCAAGAGGCGGCGCAAAAGGAGGGAGAAGGCAAGAAAGAGAAGGGCGAAGGAACAGAAGGGGAGGGGGAAGAAAGCCAGTTCCTAGTTTAAGAGTTCCGGGCGCACAGATCTTAGATCAAAATGATGTTCTCACCGTGATACGGGACTTTGGACGCTGGACTTACAGATAACGGATAACCCCTTGGTGGAAGCGGATGGGGCGCTGGTGGCCCCCCCGGGCTTCAAACCCGGTCAGGGAGGCGTCGCAGGGCGTCTCCGGTGGGTTCGATTCCCGCACGCTTCCGCCATTTTTATTGACACATCTTGCGGCACTGAGGAAAATTTCGAGAATCAAAAAGCCAAACATTTTGTATTCTTCCGAGAATCCCTACTGACCGATTCCCGGCGAACCCCCGTCAGGTGATGGCGGAGCGAGGAAAAGGGTCTGGGTCGGATAGGCGAACTCGATTCCCTCCTCTTCGAAACGGCGGAAGATCGCCAGGTTAATCGCCTGCTGGGTGTCCATGTAGACGCCGTAGTCCGGGTCTTTCACGAAGTAGACCATCTCGAAGACCAGGGCGAAATCGCCGTAGCTCGAGAAGTGGGCCCTGTCGAAACGGGCCGTTTCCTGCCCTTCAATGATACCCCGGATGATGCCGGGTATCGCCTCGAGCTTCTCTGCGGGAGTCTGGTAGGTCACGCCGATAGAAAAGACGACGCGCCGCTCCCACATGCGCTTGAAGTTCCTGACCCTGCTCGAGAGAAGATCGTTGTTGGAGAACACGATCTGTTCGCCGGAGAGGCTTCTGATGCGCGACGTCTTGAGGCCGATACGCTCGACCGTCCCCATGAGGTCGCCGACGATGATAAAATCCCCCACGATAAAGGGCTTGTCGAGGATTATCGCCATGGAGGCGAACAGGTCCCCCAGTATGTTCTGAACCGCCAGCGCAACGGCGATGCCCCCTATCCCCAGGCTCGCAATCATCGCCGTGACGTTTATCCCCATGTTGTGGAGGGCAAGGAGCAGGAGGACAGACCAGAGGATAAGTTTGCCGATAAAGGCAATGGCTGAGTAGGTGGAAAGGCTCTCCGGGTCCTCAGAGGCCTTTTCCCGCGCACTCTGGGCAAACCACGTTATCGCAAAGTTTCCCCAGATCGCCAGCTGAAGAAAGAGCCCCGCAAGCGTGATGACCTTTACGACCCATGCAGCCCGCGGGGGAAGAGTGAGAAGCAGGGAACCGACGTAGATGCAAACGACGGCGAGAAAGAACGGTTTCGTGCGCTTATCGAGGAGCTCCGCAATCAGATCATCCCACCCGACCTTCGATTTTTCGGCCATCGCTGTCAGCCGGCGGGCCGCGGCACCCATCAGGAACCTGAGAACGACGTAGGCAATAGCCGTGACACCCAGCGCGATGAGCCACGTGGTTAACGGCTGGTCCCAGAGGGTCATTTTGAAAAAATGCATGTCAGCCTCCGCATGAGCTGAATCTTTCAATGCCAGATTATCCTGTCCGAACAGCCTTTCAGACGGATATCGCTTGATACCCTCAATCTTATAAGAAAAGAAAACCTCTTTCAAAAAATATCCTTCTTTCCACCCCGGTACCGCAAGAAAAGGATAAGAACTTGTCGTTATCCTGCAGAGTGTAGTACTATCTCTTACATGGCGAAGCGCAGCAGAGGATCTTTCAAAAAAGGTCGAACGCCGCGCAGACGAATCCATTATAAAGAAGTTAAAAAGACAAATTTAACAGTACAATGAAGATTAATTATTCAATTGCTACTTTAACTCTTTTGGTCATGGTTCTCGCCGCTTTTCCGCACGCCGAGGTCTCCGGTGAAGCAGTGCGCCCCCACACGGTCTCCATGCGTTCCGGCAGTACAATCGCAAAGGCATCGCGAGCTCCTTCGGATCAGGAGGATCCCGACGCAGTGTGGGGCGGTTTGAAAGAGGGCCTGGAAACAGCCCGGGGTATCTGGAACCTCCGGCTCTTCACGATAGGGAACAGCCCCGTAACGATCGGCAAGGTGATCGGAGCCATCATCGCGCTCATCCTCGGGATAATCATCGTCAAGAAAGCAGTCGGGCTCTTCGGGAAAAAAATCCTCCCCCGCACCCGGCTGAAGCCGAACGTGGCCGCATCGATCGAGAAGATTCTCTACTATACCGGGATCCTTCTGATCGTGCTCTTTGCGCTGGACATCATCAACATACCCCTGACCGCTTTCGCCTTCGTGGGCGGCGCCTTGGCAATCGGCGTCGGTTTCGGGGCACAGACGCTGATCAACAACTTCATCAGCGGTTTCATCATCATGGCAGAGCAGCCGATACGGATCGGGGACCTGGTCGAGATCGAGGGAACCTTTGCCACGATAGAGGACATCGGGGCAAGGTGCACCCGCATAAGGACTGCCGACAACATCCAGATACTCGTTCCCAACAGCAGCTTTCTCGAGAAAAACATCGTGAACTGGACCCTTTCCGACAGCATGATAAGGGCCGGTGTGACGGTGGGCGTGGTATACGGCTCGCCCATCCGGGAGGTTACGGCCATCATGATGGCTATCGCCGGGGCCCACGAAAGAGTGCTCTCCACCCCGGAGCCCTTCGTGCGTTTTTCCGATTTCGGCGACAACGCCCTCATTTTCAACCTCCACTTCTGGGTCAGTATGACAAGCATGGCGGACCGCTTGAACATCGAAAGCGACATCCGCTATCAGATCGACGACCGATTCCGTGATGCGGGGATCGTCATCGCATTCCCCCAGCGGGACGTCCATCTGGACACGGCCAAACCGCTCGAGCTCCGGATACTTGAAAAAGGGGAGGCAAAAGGACACGAGGAGGAGACCTAGGAGGTCTTCGCAACGTATCGATAGATTTATTGATCAGGTGAGTTTTTGTTCTCCTTTACGGATACCTGATATCCCTCCACGCCTTCGGCTTCGATAAATATCTGCTTCACTTCCGGGACTTTTTCCCTTATCTTTTGTTCCATCCTGTCTATCACCGCTTCCAGATCGCTTGCGGAAATATTGTCCTGAAAGTCTGCGTCTATCGCCAGGAGAATGTTCTCGGGGCCCATGTGCATGGTGGATATGTTTCCGATCGACTGTACCTCAGGAAAGCTCTCCACGGCTTTCCTGATGAGGTTCAGGTGCACTTCGCTGGCGCTCTCCCCTATCAGGAGTTTGCGGACCTCGTTCGCCAGAAAGAGGGCAACGAGGGCCAGGACGAAGCCGATGAGGATGGACGCAATCCCGTCTATCAGAGGATTTCCGGTGACCTGAACCAAAAGCGTACCGAAAAGGGCGATGAGAAGGCCCACCATGGCGGCGCTGTCCTCCATGAGGACGACGATCAGGTTTGCATCCTTCGACTCCTTCAGCTCCCTCCATATGCTTTTGTGGACCTTCTTTTTGAAGAACTCCCTGGCAGCGACGGTGAAGGAAACTCCTTCTATGGCAATGGATATACCGAGAACCAGGTATATCAGGTGCGTCCGTTCGAGGGGGTGGGGATGCCGTATCTTGCTGAAACCCTCGTACACCGCCGCCACCGCCCCGACCATGAAGAGCATGTTTGCAACGACGAAAGACCAGAAATACTGGGCCTTCCCGTAACCGAATGGATGTTTCTCGTCAGGCGGCCTCTCGCTCCTTTTCATCCCGAACAGAAGAAGGAGCTGATTGCCCGTGTCGGCAACCGAGTGGAACGTCTCGGCAAGGAGCGCCGAGCTTCCCGACAAAAGAGCCACGGCAAACTTTAAAATCGCAATACACCCGTTGCCGATCAGAGCGGCGTAGACGACCTTTTTCGAACCGTGATGACTTCCCGCCATGTTTTTTGCAGATCCCTCCTTACCCCCTCCTGTCCCCTGTCCCGGGCGTCTCCCCTGACAATTCGTCGTCGAAGAGGTCCGTTGGCTTCTCGAGGTGCTTTTTTTCCTCTTTTGATAACATTCCGAAAACCCTCTTCGCTCCCTCGTCTATCACCAGCCGGGACATTTCCACGTACCGGTCATGCGAGATCGCTTCGAGAGAGAGGGGTAATTCCAGGGCCTCCCGCAGCTTCCTGCCTTCGGTCCACGCCAGAGCCTCGCCGACCGACACGCCCCCTTCCATCACCCCGTCCCCTGGCTCCGCCGGCACCTTTCTGAAGATGCGGGATATGCCCACTATCGCCCTCCTTTTATCCGCAGCGTATCATACCGGCTGGCGCAACTCCCCGGAAACCTGAAATTTTTTCATGAAACGCCTGTCTATGTAGTCTTTGACGGCAAATGCCAGCCTCCCGTCGAAGACCACCCCCCCCTTCCAGAATATGCCCCGTCCGTCACCCATGTTCAGAATGAGCAGGTACGGGCCGCCGGGGTCAAAGGGTCTGAGCGGGTCACCTGCGAGCGCGGCGTGCAGGTTTCGGTAGAGTACGGGGTTTTGCCTGACCGCGTAGACGCCCACCCTTCTCAGGGGAATGCCGTCGATGGTTATGCAGTCGCCACCGCCGAATATTTCAGGATGGTCCACGCACTGCAGGAACCGGTTCACCAGGAGGCCACCGTCTGGGCCCGTTGAAAGTCCCGAGTCGGCAAAGATGGGGGACGGCTTAACGCCCACAGCGGCAAAGACGATGTCGCTCTTTATCGTCTCGCCGCTTCCAAGGTGGACCCCGTTTTTCATTACAGACCGCACCCGTATCCCCTCGATGAGGGTCACGCCCTTTCCCGTGAGGATGTTTCTCGCCACATCCTGCGCCTTTTCCGAAAAACCCGACAGGACGCTACCCCCTTCTATCAGCGATATCCGGGCCTCGCCGCCGCTGTCTCTTATGAGGCGCCAGAGATTTGCCGAAATCTCCACACCCGCGGCACCGCCGCCTATAACGGCTGCATCGACTCCGCCCCGCTTCGCCATCTCGATTACCTTCGCCCGCGCTTTCAGCAGGTTCTCGATCGGCTTGACGGGGAACAGGCACTCCGGGTTGTCCGTTACGATATCTCCCGGGACCTCGCTGCCCGTGTTGAAGGAGACCACGTCGTAGCCAACCTCTTTCCCCGAGCGCAGCTGCAGGGTTCGCCGCTGCGGAATAACAGCCGTAACGCGGTCCTTTAGAAAGGTCCCACCCCGGTCCTCCACCATCTTTTTTACGTGGAAGCGCAGCTCCTGCGGCCGGTAGATTCCCGAGAGCATTCCGGGGCCCATACCCGAGTAGTAGTGGAAAGGGGAAGTGCTGATAAGGGTCGCTCTGCGGCCCCTTGCGATAAATCTTCCGAGGCCGGCAAGTACCGTCATGTGGGCGTGGCCGCCACCGACAAGAACAAGGTGTTTTCCCATTCCGCAACCACCGAAATCACGGTCAACCTGCTGCGTGCTTACACAGGGAACGGATGTGAAACGTCTTCTTTCCAGATTGTATAGGAATTGCCTGCACGGTTCAAAGGAAAAGGCGCCCGTGAGAAGCATCCCCATCAGAGAAGAGGAGATCGCCGGATCACCCCCCTGTCCGTCCCAAGGGCTTTGGTGCTGTGGGCCGTGGCCCTGCCTCTTATCAGGAGTCGGTTGCCGGGCCTTCCTCCTTCACATACCGGACTTTCCAGATGTAATAGATCACGGGATAGAGGACGAGCTCCATCAGGGCGGAGGTGACGACGCCGCCGATCATGGGAGCCGCGATCCTCTTCATCGTGTCGGCACCCGCACCGTGGCTCCACATGATGGGGATCAGGCCACCGATTATCATCACCACCGTCATGATCTTCGGCCTGATCCTCTTCACCGCGCCGTGGTGTATGGAGTCGAGAAGGTCCACCCTGGTCCTCATTATCCCCCTTCTCTGCCAGTCCTCATAGGCGAGGTCGAGGTAGAGGAGCATGACGACGCCCGTTTCCGCGCTGAGTCCCGCCAGGGCTATGATTCCCACCCAGACCGCTATCGACAGGTGATACCCGAGGACGTAAAGAGTCCAGAATGCACCCACGAGAGATATTGGTACCGTGAGCATGATGATGCCCGTCTTGAGGAACGATCTCGTGTTCAGGTATATGATGAGAAAGACGATAAAGAGCGTCAGCGGGATGACAAGCATGAGCCTCTGCCTCACTCTCTGCATGTATTCGAACTGGCCGCTCCAGATGATGTTGTAGCCGGCGGGGAGCTTGACCTTTTCCGAAACTTTCTTCATCGCATTCTTCACGTAGGTTCCCACGTCGATTCCGCGAATATCAACGTATACCCATACCGTTCTCCTCGCGTTTTCGCTCTTGATGTTGGCCGCCCCTTTTTTGATTTTCAGGTGGGCAAGCTGGGCGAGTGGAATCTGCTGCCCGGCGGGAGTCGATACGAGGACTCTATTCAATTTTTCCACGTCCTGCCTCAAATCCTCCGGGTATCTCACGTTTACCGGATACCGTTCGAGCCCTTCGACGGTAAAGGTGACATTCATGCCGCCGACAGCGCTCATGATCACATCCTGAATATCTCCCACCGTAAGGCCATACCTGGCCGCAGCTTTCCTGTCGATATGAAAGTCGATGTAATTACCTCCCGTGATCCGCTCTGCGAAAGCCGAGAGTGTTCCCGGGACCTCCCTGACGGTGGCCTCGATCTGCTCTCCGATAGAAACGAGCGTATCCAGGTCATCGCCCATTATCTTGATCCCCACAGGCGTCTTGATACCCGTGGAAAGCATATCGATCCGCGTTTTTATGGGCATCGTCCACGCATTCGTCAGACCCGGGAACTGGATCGCCCTGTCCAGCTCTTCGATGAGCTTGTCCGGCGTCATTCCCGGTCTCCAATCTTTCTCGGGTTTGAGCATTATCGTGGTCTCGATCATCGAAAGAGGTGCAGGGTCCGTGGCGGTTTCTGCCCGGCCTATCTTTCCGAAGACGGTATCCACCTCCGGAAACGTTTTTATGATCCTGTCCGTCTGCTGGAGGAGCTCTTTCGCCTTCGTGACGGAAATGCCGGGAAACGTGGTGGGCATGTACAGGAGGTCCCCCTCGTAGAGCGGGGGCATGAACTCCGAACCGATCTTCGCAACCGGCACGGCGATGCTGAGCATCAGGATGATGTTCAGTATGATCGTTGTCTTCCTGTACTTGACGACAAAATCCACCACGGGGTGATAGATTCTGATCAGGAGCCTGTTGACGGGGTTCTTCTCCTCCGGGGGAATCTTGCCGCGGATGAAATATCCCATGAGAACCGGCTGGAGCGTTATGGCAAGGAACGCCGCCGCCGCCATAGCGTAGGTTTTGGTGAAAGCGAGCGGCTTGAAGAGCCTTCCCTCCTGGGCCTCGAGGGAAAAAACCGGCAAAAAGGAAACCGTTATGACGAGCAGGGAGTAGAAGAGGGCAGGGCCCACCTCCTTCGTCGACTCCAGGACATTGGTCCATACGTTCTTATCCGGAAAATGCTCCTGGTGCTTGTGCATGTTCTCCACCATGATGATAGCGGCATCCACCATTGCCCCGATGGCGATGGCGATACCGCCGAGTGACATGATGTTGGCGTTAATGCCCTGGTAGAACATGATGATGAATGACACGAGTATGGCCAGGGGAAGGGTGATGATTGCCACGAGGGCGCTCCTGAAATGGAGCAGAAAGATTATCGAAACGAGGGCGACGACGGCGCTTTCCTCGATCAGCTTATCCCTCAGGTTTTTCACCGCCCGTACGATCAAATCCGATCTGTCATAGACGGGTTTGATCCTGATCCCTTCGGGAAGCGATTTTTCCAGATCCTCCAGCTTCCGTTTCACGTTATCGATCGTTTTCAGGGCATTCTCGCCGAAGCGCATGACGATGACGCCGCCGGCCACATCACCCTGGCCATCCAAGTCAGCAATGCCCCTCCGCAGTTCCGGGCCTAGGCGCACTTCGGCAACATCCCGAATATAGACAGGGGTTCCCCTCGACGTCCCGAGAGGGATGTCCCGAATGTCTCCGAGACCCTCTATGTAGCCGAGGCCCCTCACCATGAACTCCGTCTCGCCCATCTCCACCAGCCTTCCCCCGACGTCGTTGTTGCTCCGCTGAATCGACATCCTTACATGCCGCAGGGGAATGTTATAGGCAGCAAGCTTGTTCGGATCTACCACAACCTGGTACTGCTTCACGAATCCGCCGATGCTCGCCACCTCCGACACGCCGGGGACGCTCGCCAGTTCGTACTTCAAGAACCAGTCCTGGATGGACCTGAGCTGGGCAAGGTCGTGTCTTCCCGAGGTATCTTCCAGAACATACTCGTAAACCCAGCCAACACCGGTTGCGTCTGGGCCCAGGGTGGGAACCACGCCCCTCGGCAGGCGGTTCGATACATAGTTGATGTACTCGAGGACCCTGCTCCGGGCCCAGTAGATGTCCGTCCCGTCCTCGAAAATTATGTAGACGAAGGAAAAACCGAAGAAGGAATATCCCCTCACCACCTTTGCCTTGGGAACGGCGAGCATGGACGTCGTGAGAGGATAGGTCACCTGGTCCTCAACGATTTGGGGACCCTGGCCGGGGTACTCGGTGAAGATGATCACCTGAACGTCAGAAAGGTCGGGGATCGCATCGAGGGGTATGTTCATCATGGCGTAGGCGCCCCAGCCCGCCAGAAAGAGCGCAGCGAGCAGGACCATAAACCGGTTATTCAGAGATGCTTCGATGATCTTTTTCAGCATTTACCCTAACCTCTGTTTACAAGTTTTGCCACCCGTTAAGACCTAATGCCCTAAATGTTCCTTCCCTTTCGGCGAACCTTCTCCGCCACCTGCCGTCATCTTCCTTATGGCCTCGCGAATCGAGCTTTCGGAGTCGAGCATGAACTGGCCCGAAAGGACGATCTTTTCGTTTTCTTCTATTCCTTCGAGTATCTGAACTGTCCCGTTCCCCGTTTCGACACCGAGCGTAACGTTCCGGGGAACGAATTTGCCCTCTGTTTTTTCCACGAACACGATATTCTTGACTCCCGTTCTCAACACTGCCTCTGAAGGTATCAACAGTGCCTGGTCGCCGAGTTTTGACTCCAATTCCACGTGGGCATACATGTCAGGCTTCAAGAAAAATCTGGGATTTGGCATCTCTATTCTTACCTTGATTGTCTTCGTTTCCGCTTCAAGGTACGGGTAGATGTAAGACACCTTTCCCGTGAATGTCTTTCCCGGAATGTAATCGAGGATCACGTTTGCTCGCTGCCCGGTCTTTACCCAGGAAAGTTCGAACTCGTATATATCAGCGTCGATCCAGACATTGGATATGTCCGCTACACGGAATAGTTCTGCTCCGGGCATGACATGCGTCCCGAGGAAAGCCTTTTTGCCGATGACCACACCTGAATTCGGTGAGTAGATGGTCAGCGTTTTCTTGACGTTTCCGCTCCGCTCCAGGGCAAGGAGCTCTTTGTCCGTAATATCCCAGAGTCGGAGCCTGTCTTTCGACGCTTCGATCAGGGTTTCGGCCCTCTCTACAACTTCTTCGTAGGGGCTCGTTTTGACCTCCTCATAATGTCTGGCTGCGATCAAAAGCTCCTTTTGGGCGGAGACGAGTTCAGGGCTGTAAATCTCGAGAAGAGGCTCTCCGGCTTTCACGAACTGTCCCGTTTTGTCAACGAAGAGGTTTTCGATCCATCCCGCAATCTTCGTGTTCACCGTGGAGATCTTCGTCTCGTCGTAAGTAACCATGCCGACGGTCCTTATGATTTTTTTGAGCTGACCCCGCTTAGCAACGCCCGTCCTCACTCCCATGTTCTGCCTCACCACAGGGTCGATTCTTATCGCATTCTCGTCCTCCATGCCTTCGCCGCCGCCCTTTACCGCGACGAGGGTCATTCCGCAGATGGGGCAGGAACCCGGCTCCTCGGTGATGATGAAGGGGTGCATGGGACAGGTATAGAGCTGTTCTTCAGCTTTTGCCTCTTTTGTCCCCCCCATGGTAGTATCCATCGTTTCCACATGGGGGGATCTATGGAGAAACTTGACGGTGAAAAAATATCCGCCTCCTAAACCGACCACGAATACGATAAAAATTGCTAGTGCTATGACAATTTTTCTACTCATGACTAACCTCTTTTGGGATGAAATTCTTTCCTGCAACCATCCAGAGTTCGGCAACCTTTTCGTTGTACCTGCCCCTGTGGTTCTCGAGTTCCAGCTCATACCTGAAGAGGTCTAATTCCGCGCTCACGAGGGAATTGAACTCGAGCTCTCCCACCCTGTATGAGCTCAACGCCGACTGCACGGTATTTCTGGCCTCGGGGAGAACTGCCGAAATCAGGAGAGATAACCGGTTTTGCAACGAAAAAAGATCGCTTTTGATATCGCGAATATGAAAGATCACCTGATCCATGTACGACTCGTAGGCGTTCGCACGCGAATTCAGTTCGAATCTCCTGCTGCTGATTAGCTCTCTCTGCTTCCTCGCTGCATACAAAGGAACGGTCAGTGTAACAGCACCGGTTAGGAAATCCGGCCTGTCTTCACGCACCCGGTACCTCGTGGACAGGGCAAAATCGGGGTAGAGTTCCCTCTCTGCCAGGGAAACGCTTTTTTCGCCCTCGTCAACTTTTAACGCCAACCGCGAGAGCGTCGGGTTAAACTCCTTCGCCATTTCTAACAGTTCCTCTTCCGAATAGCCTGTCTCATCAACAGGGAGCTCTTGAGGCACCTCCACGGGAGTGTTCACATCTCTCGCCCTGAAAGTGTTGATAAGCGCAATCATCTCTATCCGCATTTTGTCAAGGTCGAAAAGGCGCCTTTCTATGTTGGAGAGCGCCGTTTGTGCGCGCAGCACATCCTGCTGAAGAGCTTTTCCGACAGCATACCGTTGCTGTGCTACCCCGAGAAACTCCTTGAGGACGGTTTGGGTTTTCTTCGTGATCTCTATCGACCTTGCCACCTCGTAGAGCCTGAAATAGGCGCGCTTGGTCCTGTACACGAGCATGTTTTCGAACTCGGAAACGGATCTGCCCGCCTGTTTCGCGCGAATATCGGCAATCTCTTCTTTGAGAGACAATTTGCCCGGAAAAGGAAATTTCTGTGTGAAAAAGAGATCGAATGACGTCATCGGCTCCTGGTCGAAGTCAAAGGTGTCCGTAGGAAAATTGGAGAAGGAGAACCCGACCTGCGGGTCGGGAAGGCTCCCGGCCGGCAAAACGAGATGCCCGGAGGCGCTGCTTCTCTCCCGCGCCTCGATAAGTGCGGGGTTCCTCTCGAGGGCCTCAGCGACGAGAGCGTCGAGGTAGGCATCAGAATCGGCGCCTGCTGCCTGCCCCCGGAGAGCATTCACGAGCGCGAAAAGACAAAGCATAACGGAAAACGTCCTTCTCATGTATTGTCTCATTTCCTTTCTTTCCTCCCGCGTACGATGACCCCCCACCGTGGGTCCCAGCGCACACGCATTACATTTTACATAATGTAAAACCATGACACAAGTTTTTTTAAAACAAATTCGTCCCCTGTTTTATTCTAAAGTTAAAGCTGGATGGTTTCCACGTGACCGTGCCGGATCGAGTGAAACAAAATGAGGTAATCCCGCACATTCCTCGTGATGAGGTAGTTCGTCCTCACGAACTCCTTCGCGTTTCTCCCGATCTTTTTCATCATCTCGGGGCGGTTCAGGGCATAGCGCATCCTGTAGGCAGCCCCCTCGACGGAGTGCACGAGAAACCCCGTCAGGTAATCGAAGATCTGCGTCGTTATCCCCCCTACGGCACCCCCGATCACGGGTTTGCCCTTCCACATCCCCTCGGTGACGGTGAGGCCGAACCCCTCCTTCGTCGATTTCTGCACGATGATCGTTGCCGCTGCCTGAATCGCATTGATAACCTTGTGCGCGTCAGGGGGGAGCATTAAGACGTGGATGTCGGGATCCCCCTCCGATTCAGCCAGGACCTGGCGGTAGACCTCCTCCCCCTCGGGATCATCCGTTGCTCCTCCCCCGGCCAGAACGAGCGTGCAATCGTTGAAGCTGCGTGCAATCTTAAACGCCCTGATGACGCCGATGGGATCCTTGAACCGGTCAAACCGCGAGACCTGGACGATGAGCGGCTTGTCCGTATTCACACCGAGGCTTTCCACGATCTCCCTTGCCTCGGCGTCGAGCATGTCCCGGTTCTTGTCGCTCAGCGGATCTATCGCGGGGGCGATGATATACTGCGGGTGGGGAAGGTTCTGGGAAAACTTGGCCATGGAAAATATGCTGCACTCGTACCGTTCGACATATTTTCTCAGAAACTCCCAGGTATCCCTCCAGGGCCGGGCAATATCGATGTGGCAACGCCACACCCAGTGCTGACCCGCATTCTTGTTCTCGATCAGCGCGGCCGGCTGGGGGTCGTGGATGACGACAACGTCCGCGTCGAAATCGATCTTGCCCCCGTGGCGCCTGTTCACCTCCACATAGTGATCGAGGTCATCCCTGGATATGGTAATCCTGTCCCCCTGTAGCGAGTTGTGCATCGCCTTGGTTGCCCTGAAGAACTGAGCATCCCCTTCGATGATCTCCCAGCGAACGTTGAGGCCAAGTTCGCTCATGAGGGGGACCGTCCTGTTCAGGATCTCTGCGACCCCGCCTCCCTCCTTCGTGGAGTTGACGTTCACCACCCTGAGCCCCCGCAGGGGCTCGGCAAGCCTTTTCAGCTGGGACACGTATCGTTTTCCCACAACGGCCATGTAATCGTCTAACTGCACAACCGACTCCTTATCGTTTCAAGTAGTCCTTGATCATCCTGATCAAGTTTTTCCGCAGGTCCTCCAGGGAATAGAGGTAGAAATCGATCCTCCTGATGGAGGATACCAGCTCCGGGAGGTCGAAATTGAGCTCGATCCAGTTCGAGAAGTCGTCCTTGTTCTCCCCGAGCCTGATTCTCGATTCGAAAAAATGGTAATAGATGACGCTTACGCCGCTCCGTGCAAGGGCATCGCAAAACTGCGGGAGAGTCCTGGCATACCTGTTGGTTGGGATAATGATGCCCGTGGAGCGCTCGAAGTGAAACTCAAAGCCCGGCCGCACGGGGGGTATGTACTGGTTTTCCCAGGAAAAGTCCTCGATCACGTCGATGATGTTTTTCCTGACTTCCTCGATGTTTGCCTGCTCGAAGGGGTTAATATTCGCAAGCCCCTCGGCCAGGATCTGCGATTCGAGGCCGTTATTTGCCCACCGCGCGAAATCGTTCGGATAATCCCAGAGCTGCGGAGTGTACCGGAGATATCCCCGGTACATGTGGTGGTAAATCACGTCGCCGTCAACCATCCTGATCAGGCTGAGAAGTTCGCGCAGGCTCTGGGCCTTCTGGCCCGTGGGCTTGATGATCTTGAGAAACTCGTTGAAGTGAAACGACTCGTCTGACCGGTACCGCCTGCTCACCGCTCCCTCCGCGTATCGCTGAGCGTTAAAAAATCCATCATGAACGCCACCACTTCCCCGGGGCCTTCAAGCTCGAAATCGGCCTCGAGATGGACACGGTCCTTTCCGGAAACGAATATAGAGAGCCCTCTTTCCCTTTCCCGCAGGTACTCATATACGTACCTATCGGTCACATCATCGCCAAAGTAAACAGGGAAAACTCCCGCACCCCGGTTTTCCTCGATCCTTGAGATGATAACACGGAGCACCTCGCCTTTGTTGGCCGAGCGCACGGGAAGGATCTCGAAGACCCTTTTGCCTTCCCTCACGGTGAGATTAGAAAACCTCCCGGCAGATTCTTTCACCCGATTTTTCACGTCCTCGAGTTGCGTGCCCGCAACGCGCCGCGTGTGGACGCTCACCGAATACCCCTTGTCCTCGACGAGAAGGCCGGGGAAGGCATGCGCCAGCCCATCAAGCTCCCGGGCAAGGCTCCCGAGGAGCGGCCTGCTGCCGCTCTCGGCAAGGACCTGCCTCTCCCCGAAGATCTCGAGCTCGGCCCCGTGGTTTCCCGAATAGACGAGGCCCTGCACCCCTACCCGCTCTTTCAGGTCGTCGATGCTGCGGCCAGAAATGACCCCCGCCACGATGTCCCCCCGGCCCGCCATCCTTTTGAGGCACTCACGCGCGCCGGGAAGGATTTTTGCTTTATCGGGGGTCTCGACGATTTCCGATATGGTCCCGTCGAAATCGAAGAAGAGGCCGGACAGCTCCCCCTCTTTCACATCCCTGCCGATTCTCTCGATCACGGAACGGACGCTCATCGTTCGATCATCTTAGCCCATTCACCAAGGAAAGAGTGGAGCCACGCGTAGATATCGTGCTGTTTAATCCTCTTATTGAGCTTCGCAATGTTTTCGGCTTTCCTGTCTTCGGGGAGAGTTAAGGCTTCGTACATGGTGTCGGCCACGCTGTCGATATCATTGGGGTTGACGAGGTGGGATTCGACGAGCTCATCGCAGGCGCCGGCAAGCTCGCTGAGCACAACCGAGCCGGGCAGTCCGCATTTCGATACGACGTATTCCTTCGCAACCAGGTTCATGCCGTCGCGCAGGGGCGTCACCACCCCCATGTCGGCGGCCCGGTAATATGCCACCAGTGTATCGAACTTCAGGCTCCGGTAATAGTAGTGGATGGGAACCCACCCTCCTTCAGCAAACCTGCCGTTGATCCTTCCCACGATCTCGTCTATGGTCCTGCGCATCGTCCGGTATTCCGCCACATTTTCCCTGGAAGGGACCGTGAGCTGGATAAACACGAAATCCTTTCTCAAGTCAGGGTAGCGCTCGATCATCTTCTCCAGCGCAAGAAGCCGCTCCACCACGCCCTTCGTGTAGTCGAGCCTGTCGACGCCGATCGCTATGTTCCTGACACCGAAGGCGTCCCGTATCCCTCTCACCCGCTGCCCGGTCTGCGTGCTCAACGCAACATCCTTGAACCGCTGATAGTCGATGCTTATGGGGAAAGCACCGCACCTGGTCCTCCTTCCGGCATACACCACCTCGTTCTTTTCCCTGTCCACCTCGGCATGCAGAAGGTGCTCCACGGAGTCGAAAAAGTTTCTTAAGTACCCCATCGTGTGAAAGCCAACGATATCGGAGCCGAGAATTCCCTCGAGCACTTCGGTGGCCCACGGAAGGGCACGGAGTATGTCCGGCGGGGGAAAGGGTATGTGGAGGAAGTACCCTATGCCGAACCTCCGGGAACTCTCCCTCAGGAGCTTGGGGAGGGGGATGAAGTGATAGTCCTGCACCCAGACCAGGTCACCCTCCCCTATTTTCTCCACGATGCTCTGGTATACGCGCCAGTTCACGTGCAGGTAGGTCCGCCAGTGCTCCTTCTTGAAGACCGTATTCCCGAGGAAGCAGTGAAAAAGGGGCCAGAGGGTCCTGTTCGACACGCCGCGGTAGAACCCATCGATATACTTGGAGTCAACCGTGATGTACTGTATGTTATAGCCCGGGCTCGTGGCGTCATCACCCTCCACCCGCACCTCGGCGGGCAAATCCTTCTTCTCGTCTCGCACGAGGCCGAACCACACCCCCCCGCTTTTTTTCATGACCGGGTCAAGGGCGGTGACGAGTCCGCCCGCCCCGCGCACGAGATCAACCTCCCCCTTTCTCATTCTCATCGTATAGGGGGGCCTGTTGGAAATGAGCAGAATCCGCCTCCCCGCGACGTTTCGGGGAAGATCACGAACCGTTTCCGAAGGGTTTTCCATCGATTTGCTCCCGATGATTTAAAGGATAATCGAAAAGGCCTGTTCTATCAAGGCATGAAAGGCGAAGAGGGTATAGGAAAATCGCCGAAAGGCCCTGAACCATCTCATGTTGAAGGTATTGTGGGGTGGGTTCAATCGACCCGCAGGTCGCCCGAAGCTTCCTGCTGTATCTCGTGGGGATGAATGAACTCGTCGAGCCAGCACGCGTAATCTACCCGGGGAAGCGAGAAAAAGCGGCCGAACTTCTTCCTGTTCTTTGCCTGATGGTACTTGAAAAAGACCCTCTCCTCATCGAGGCCCACGATCTCTATCTTGCCGGTGCGATGAGACATGATGTACCTGAACATCTTTGCCGGCCCGGAAAGGGAGGCCTTCGCAGCCTCGACTATCTTGTATCCCCTCACGATGGGAACCTGCAGGTGGAGGGTTCCCCGGACAGGCCTGCACTGGAAAAGGTAGTAGGGATGGACCCCGATGGAGATGAGCTTCCTCTTCAGGTCAGTAATGACGTCGGGGGCATCGTTAACGCCTTTGAGAAGAACCGTCTGGTTGTGCACGAGCGCGCCATTTTTCAGGAGCTTTTCAACGCAGCGGGACGACTCTTTCGTTATTTCCCGGGGGTGGTTGAAGTGCGTCTGGATTATCAGTTTCCTCTCGGCCCTGCTGTGCCGCTTCAATATCTTGAGGAGGCCGGGATCGGTGAGCACCCTCTCGGGGAATACCACGGGAACCCTCGTCCCCAGCCGTATGTACTTTACGTGGGGTATGGAATCGCATTCGGACAGGATCCTGGAGATCACCCTGTTGTTCAGAGACAGGGAGTCGCCTCCCGACAGAAGGAGGTTCGTGATCTCGGGCCGCTCCCGGACGTAGGCCAGGGCCTTTTTTGCGTCCCTTAAGATCTCATCGTCCCTTACGCCGACGAACCGTTTCCGAAAGCAGAACCTGCAGTTTGCAAAGCAGTAGTTCGTCAGCAGCAGGAGGGCGGTCTGCCGGTATTTGTGCTGCAGCCCCGCGACCTTGGTGTTATCGAGCTCACCGCTCGTATCCATGTACCCCCTGCCCGCTACCTCTTCGATAGAGGGAATGACCATTTTCCTGATCGGGTCGTCTTTGTCTTGGGGATCTATGAGGGAAAGGTAATACCGGGTTATATTAATCGGGTAGTTGCGCTGAATGCTCTTAAGGGTAAAGTACTCCTTCCGGCCCAGGGGGAGAATTTTCCTGAGCTCTTCGACAGAGGTTATGTTTTCCCTTTGTGCGTCTCTCCAGTGCATAACAAGACCGGGCAATTCTGGATAATCGTGAATCCGTGTCCACCGTCTTATCCTGGACTACATGTTACTTGTTTTCCGTAAATGGACTCTTATTATACGCAAGAAAACAATCCCTTGTCAAGCAGTGACCTGAAAGTCCTTGCTCCTAAAAGGAATTATAGTTAATAAAACGCCTATTTGCCAGGTAAAATCACTTTTCCGGCAGGGGGGACCGGTCCGCCTCGAAGGGCCACATGATCAATCCCCCGTCCATGAACGCCACGTCTTTTACCCCTCCCCCCTTGAGGATCGTGCTCGCCTCGTATCCCCTCAGGGATGTCTTGCAGAACGCCACCATTTTTTTATCCCGGGGAAGTGTTGAAAGGACGGAGCGCAGTTTCCCGAGGGGAATCAACATGACCCTATCGTCCTTTATCCTCATCTCGTTTTACTCGGCCGGGGATCTCACCCCTGTCCGTGGTTACCTTCTGTACCTTCCCGGGGCTGTCCCCCTCGA